>JAUVIJ010000191.1 GCA_030592835.1 Candidatus Cloacimonadota bacterium
ATAGATTACTCCTTACCGATATTATATTTGGTAAATATAAAAAATAGTGCTGAAAGTGTAATTACAGCAGGTACTGCAATCCATAAAAGAAAACCATCTTCTATTAGTAAAGAATTAATTACAGGAATTTTGTCACCGTAGTTAGAAATTACTACAGCAATTGCATTATTGAGGAAATGAGCAAAGATAGGAAGGAATAAACTTCTCGAGAAATATGCTAGAAAACCAAGATAAATCCCCAATAAACTGACGGGGATAAGACGGAAGGGATCAAGATGGGAAATTCCGAATAACACACCGGATATTACAATTGAGAACCAGACTCTATTCTGTTTAAAAGCTTTCAGAAAATAACCCCTGAAGAGGATTTCTTCACAGATCCCCGGTAACAGGGCTATGATAAATAGAATTTGCCATAAACTTCTATTTTCTGCCGAAACAAGATTTTTCATACCTTCGAGATAGGATTCCGATAAAGGATAAAGAAGGTTTGTCAACTGACCTATAATTGCTGCAATTATAAGTATGGGAAGTGACATAAGCAATACGAGAAGGAAATTAAAACTTTTCGTGGATCGTAAACCTAAAGATTCTGGGATATTTTTTTTCGAGATTTTAAGTAGCAATATTACAGGAAGAAGTATTAGTAGAAGTTGAGTTTTTGCGATTCCCTGATATAGATTTGCAAACTGCCAGCTTCCTCCAATATAATATAAAAGTAAGATCAAAACCAGATAGAAAAAAACAGCAAAACGTGGGTTTAAGACATCTTGCCTGCCTTTACCCCAGAATTTAAGAGATTTTTCTTCGGCTGTTCTAAACAAAATGGTTTCGTTATTGAACAATTTCAGAGATATTCTGATAGCTATAATATTAAAAATGACAGTAGATATAATGACAAGCAGGAAATGAACTGTATTAAATCCACTGATCATGATTTCCTTAAATAAAAGAGAGAAATTGATGATCGGAATTAATGCAAAACCAACGGTAAGTTCTACTCCAGGAAGCATACTGACCATAGCCAGCATCATACCCCCAAAGATCAAAGGCATCTGGTAGCTCTGTGCTTCCTTGATATTTCTGGCATAGGTTGAGATCGATATCAAGATCGCAGAAATAAGTGTGATAAAGGGCAGGATAGCAATAAGAACGAGGGCAAAGCTGGAAAGGGGCAGTTGTAAATCTGAAGTTTCGACTCCGCTTTGACCAAAAATATGGCGAATTGAGATATACATTGAGAAAAGATTGAGCAATACAGTAACAATGGAGAAAGTAATAATAGTAAGATATTTGCCGATGATGATCTCTATTCGGTGAGCAGCACTTACCAGAACGGTTTCCAGTGTTCCCCGTTCTTTTTCACCTGCAACCAGGTCAGAGGCAATAACAGAAGCACCGCTCATAATTAAAACTATCAGCAGATAGGGCAGGATTTTTCCGAAAATGAAACCAAGCATTTTTTCTGGAGGAGCAACATTATCATCTCTGATCTCGACAATATTCAGAATATCCTTTTCTATTTTGAGTTCTTGAAGACGTTCTCCTATAAGCTCTGATTCCCAATCCTGCAATCTCTGAATTATGCGGTTATATGCTTCTGTGCTTCTTTCATTTGCTTCATTATAACTAATTTTTACCAACATTACAAGATAACCGGATGTATTAATACTGTCTGTTATTGCTATCGATGCCTGTAAATAGTTATTTTTGACTAAGGTAATTGAACTATCACGCGTAGTTTTTATTTCTAGATCATCAATACTTTCAATATCTGTGACTAACCTTCTGGATATTTCGCTGTTAGAATGATCGGTCACGCTTACATATACAATTCCCTGTTCTAATTTGGTTTCCTGTCTCGATACCAGAGAAGTGAAACCGATCATAATCACTGGGTAGAGAACCAGAGGAAGTACAAATGAAGCAAATACAGTTCTCCTATCCCTCAACAGATCAAGTATTTCTTTTCTATATATGATCAGGATTTTTTTAAATTTCATTATCCTACTCATCCGGTTCTTTTCTGTTGACATATTCAACAAAGATATCATCCAGATCATTCAGTCCGGTATCCTCACGAAACTCCTTCCAGGTTCCGGAAACCAGTAATTTACCATCATGGATCATTACAATTCTGTCGGCAAGACGTTCAGCTTCCCGCATGATATGAGTGGAAAAGAGCACACATTTCCCTTCATTACGGCAACGTTTAATGAAATCAACAATATTTCTGGAGGTAAATATATCCAATCCTACTGTTGGTTCATCGAATATCATAACAGGAGGATCATGAATGATCGATCTGGCAATAGATACTTTCTGTTTCATACCTGTAGACATGAGATCGATCTTCCTATCAAGGAATTCAGACATTCCCAGTATATCGACTAGAACGTTGAGTCGCTGAGTTATTTTTTCTTTTGATACATCATATAAAAGACCGAAGTAAGTTATTAATTCTCGGGCTGTTAATCGGGCATAAAGACCTGTATCACCTGATAAGAAGCCAAGGTTTGCTCTTACCGATTGTGGTTCCCTGGCAATATCGTATCCTTCGATGGTTGCAAATCCAGCACTGGGCTGTAGAATTGTCGAAAGCATTCTCATGGTAGTTGTTTTCCCGGCTCCATTCACCCCCAGAAGTACGACAATTTCACCTTTTTCCGCTGTAAATGACAGGTTATTGACAGCAAACAGATCCTTTCCTGTTTTCTGTGAGAAAATTTTGGTCAGACCCTCAACCCGGATCATTTTATCTATTTCCTCCCAAAACCCCGGCTGGCGGTTGATCTATATTAAATTCATACCCTTTTTTGGGGTCATATTTGAAGTGAACGTTCTTTAAAAAGAGGATTAGATTACGGTAATGTTCATCTGTGTGGAATTCACTTAAATCAAGATAAATAGTCTTAAAAGATCTGATATGTTTGTAACGGATACCACTATTGATATCATAAATTACAGCAGCCGAATCAGGTAATTGATTTTTGTCCGGTTTTGAGTTGATCATGGTGAATTTAATAAAAGTAGAATTAAATTGTTCTATTATTGATCTTATTCCTATATCGCTCTCTTGAGCAATCAGAAAAATTTTTTCTTCATTTAGAAAGGGTTTCACAATTTTTAAAGAATCAGCCAATTGGATACTGTTGTGAACAGATTTTCGATGAGCATTATATTCATACAGACTGGCAACACCTTTATAAATGAAGAAAACGGCCACTAGAATCGAAGCTACCAGGGCAATCTTCCGAAGATTCTTTATTTTGGATAAAACTCCTAAAAATGTAATTGGTAGAATGAATAAACTGGTCCCAAGGAAAAAAGCAATAAAGAGAATGATCCCGCTAACCGGTCCGCTGATATCGATAGCCTGAGATACTGCTATCAAAAAAGCAGGGCAGAAACTTATCCCTGTTAAAGCACCTAGAATAAAAGGATTTCTGGTTATTGTCATCCATTTTAAAGCGGTACAATTTTTGTGTACCCTTCTGATCCGAAGAACAGTTATTGCTAAATATACCGAAAGAAGAATATAGGCAATACTTGTGAAAAATTGACGGGATTCGGTAGGGATTCTGGAACCGACAAACCCAAAAACTGCACCGAATATAATATAGGAAAAAAATCTTCCTAAGGTAATAAAGAGAATAATCCGAAAACTCTGTTTATCCGATCTCTTTTCCGTCAGCAAGTAAGGTATATAAATAGGAGCACAGGTTGTTAAACAGGTTGTTCCTGTAGCCAAACCCAGAGTCCAACCACTGATAAAGATATGCCACATAGTTAATTATGTACAGTAAGCTTACTTATATATCAACTGGGAATAAAATCAACGGAATCATCAAGC
>JAUVIJ010000234.1 GCA_030592835.1 Candidatus Cloacimonadota bacterium
ACCTGTTAGGTCTTTTTCTCAGCAATTCTGGATTTCTCTGGATAATATTGGCCAACCGATTCGGACCATCTTTTCTTTTTACTTCAATGTTCGGTGTCGGTTTAATCTTCTTAATGTTTTATTCACATAAAATTCTGAAAGAACGGGTTAGCATAATAATCTATGTATCAGCTTTTATTCTGACTGCGGGAACTGTGATCATTGGGATTTCGAATTACAATCAGAACAATCTTGAATTAAATGAGATCAACTCGGAACTCGTTATCACTTGCGCTGTTGTGTTCTTCTTTATAGCTCTTGTACTATTTGTATTTAATAAATCAAATAGAAATGTAATTATAATTTCTATGTTATTCGGTTTTATTGCGGGAGGATTAGCTAGTTTTGATCCTGTCTTAAAAGGATTGGGTCAGAGTTATGACAATAGTACGGGACTACTACCATCAAAAACATCTGGATGGGTAATTTTCCTAAGCAGTTTACTTTATTCTACATCAGCATTTTTAGTTACTCAGATTGGATTTTATAAAGGAGCAAAAGCAACAACTTTTGTCCCAGTATTCAATTCAGTATACATTATACTGCCTTTGTTGATTCAATTTTTTGCACTTCCAGGATTCAGGATATCAGGTATGATGATATTTGGTGTAATATTGGTGGTTATAGGTCTGGTTGGTATGAAAGAGATTAGTAATTATTTTAGATGAGTATCTGATCTGCATTATTTGGGTTTATAATCTCCGAATGCTCGAAGTCGACGGAGAGCTTTTTCTTTGAGTTGTCTTGTCCGTTCCCTTGATATACCTAGTTCTTGAGCAATTTCCTGCAATGTTTTCTGGTCTTCATAAAGAGATAAGATGATTTTTTTTTCAAGTTCGGGAAAATTTGGAGGAAGCTTGATCTTTTTAGGTATAACATTAGAAATTGCTGATCTCTTCTCTTCTACTGTTTCCTCAATCAACTTCAGAGATTTCAGAGAGCTTTTTCTTTCTTTTTCCAGAGCTTCAATGACCTTTTTCTTGATCCAATAAGTCGCATAAGTGGAAAACTTGGTGCCTTTAGACTCATCATATTTTTTTGCAGCTTCCAGAATTCCCAGCAATCCTTCCTGTAATAGATCTTCGAATGGAACACCATACTGAGAATATTTGTTAGCAATACTTTTGGCGAGGGAAGAATACTGTTCAATGATTTTATCGGATGTTATATCCATTTCTCGTTAATTATTCAATGGTAGGGTTATTGTAAATTTCGATCCAAGCCCTGGATTACTTTCCAGTTCAATATTGCCATGATGCAAATTGATTATGTGTTTTACAATTGAAAGTCCTAATCCGGTACTACCGGTTTTCCGTGATCTTGATTTATCCACTACGTAGAATCTCTCAAAAATCCTGCTTTGATGTTCAGCAGATATTCCTCTTCCGGTATCAGTAATTTCAAATCTCATATCTGTTTTGTTTTTTAGAGCTTTTATTATAATTCCGCCTTCTTCGGTATGGATTATTGCATTATCTATGAGATTTATAAAAACCTGTTCGAGATTATATCTGTCAGCTCTGATTTTAATCATATCATCTGCGATATCTATTTCCAGATGCAAATTTTTCTTTTTAAGTCTTTGATTAAAGAGCTTTTTTAAATTTTCGAAGAATGGTTTAAGTTCGATTTTTTCATATTCAAGAATATCTATATGTTCAAGTTTGGATAAGGTCAGTAGATCATTAACAATATTGATCAAGCGATCGGTGTTCCTTTTGATGGTCTCAAGATAGGTTTTATTATCCGGAGTTATTCCCGGTTCGAGAGTTTCCAGATATCCTTTAATGGAAGTCAGAGGTGTTCTGAGTTCGTGGGAAACATTAAGGACTAAATCCTTTTTCATCAGTTCGAGATTTTTCATTTCGGTTATATCATGTAGGATAAAAACGATTTCTCCTGTCTGTTCCAGAACAGAAGTACTACAAAGGAAAAATTTACCTTCAAAGGCAATGTCTTTGCTTTTATTCTCAGGATTTTTAAAAACACTATCAACAAAATCATAAAGGTCTTTATTACGGATTATGTTCCAGAAATACAATCCTCTAAGTTTCTTTTGCCCTATCAACTTTTCAAAACTTTCGTTTGCAGTTCGGACTATTCCTTTTTCATTCTGAATCCAGATTGCTTCCTGGATCGAATCGATTACAGTGTAAAATCCTCTCTTATGACGATGTAATTTATCCTCATAATATTGCAGTTTATCTGATACTTTTTCCAGATCATTGAAAGTATTTTTCAGATCTTTGCGTCTGACGGGTTGTATTTTAATGCGTTTTCCGTTTGCTAAATTCTCCAGAAAGTGGCTAATTTGTTCCAATGGTACTACGATAGTTCTGGTGAATAAAATAGAGATCAACAAGGCGATTACTGTTAGAATTACAAAAGAGATAAGAAAGTTAGTAAAGGAATCCACTCTTACCAGTAGAACGAAGGTCAGCAGAGCATAGATCACAAGTAAAACGGAATAAAATTGCAGGGATTTTTGAAATAATTTCATTTTGTTACTTCTAATTTATATCCTACTCCATGGATGTTCTTGATCAATTTTCCAGCATTACCCAGTTTTTCTCTCAGATTTTTGATATGAACATCGATTGTCCGGTCGAGAACTATCTTTTCATTGCCCCAGAGATAATCGAGAATCTGATTCCGCGAGTAGACCCAACCAGGTCGTTCGCTGAGGAGTTTGAGGATTTTGAACTCGGTAGAGGTAAGGTTAACTTTTTTATTAAATACATCAACCTCAAATTTCTGGAGATCTATTTTCAGTATAT
>JAUVIJ010000145.1 GCA_030592835.1 Candidatus Cloacimonadota bacterium
ATAAATTTGGTTTCAAAGCCGATTTCGGATATTTCCATGTAATCTATAAATCGGAAAACGAAGAAGATGATATTTCAATTAGTTTAGCTGTTCAACTGCGTTTTTCCGTTACATATAAAATCAGTGATTGGTTCTCTGTGTTTGGTGGTGTGGGTAGAACTGCGATGGCAGATTATGAAGAAAATCCGGATATAGAAAATAGATCTCTCTATTTTGCCGGCATTAATTTATTTTAACTCAAGCAATGCAGTAGAGGTTTATTGAAGAGTAGTAATATTTTATTGAATTATCTGAGTTTAAGGATGCATATGAAAACTGTGTTAATTATTCTGATTTTATTTTTGAGTTCTCCATTTTGGGCAGAAGAAACGATCATTGATACTCTAAATCAGCAAGATTTTAAATTTGCTGCGATGGAAGTGATAAGTTTAAACCTGGGAATATGGGGTGTTGATAACTATATCGCAAAAGCTGAATGGGCTAATATCAGCATCAGATCTGTGAAACATAATTTAACACACGGTTTTGTTTTTGATGACAGTGAATTTCTGATGAACCAGTTTCTACATCCCTACCATGGCAATCTTTATTTCAATTCTGCTCGCAGTAATGGCTTTAATTTCTGGCAATCCGCTCCATTTGCTCTTTCAGGCAGCTTGATGTGGGAACTTTTCATGGAAATCGAAGCGCCTTCTAATAATGATCTTTTCACAACGACATTAGGTGGAATAATGCTGGGTGAGATCACATACCGGGTTTCGTCGCTGATTCTGGATGATAGTTCTACCGGTAGCGAAAGGACCTGGCGTGAACTGGGAGCTGGATTGATCAATCCGGTGCGGGGGATAAACAGGCTTATCAAAGGTAAAACCAAATTGCACTGCAAACATCATAACCAGAGAAAACAAGCTGTTATCGGAGAAATCTCTTTTGGCGGAAATACTGTAGGAAAGGGACTCGACTTGACCAATGGAACACGATCTCCTCTTTTGAAAATGCAATTTGTGTATGGAACTCCTTTCCTGAATGAAGAAAGAAAACCCTTCGACTATTTTAATCTTCATCTGGGAATTAATCTAAAAGGTATGGATGTAATCACAAACTTTTATGGCGAAGCTCTGCTTTATGGTAAAAATTTCAATTTTCAGGGTAATACGGATGAGATTGCTCAAGACAACCTTATTGGTGCATTCCAGCATTTTGATTACCTGGCAAACGATGTTTACAAGGTTGCAGCCAGCGGTTTAGGCGGAGGTGTCATTTCCCGTTTTTCCGCTTATGAAGGAATGAATCTTTTCACTTCTTGTCATCTCTCCATAGTTGTATTGGGAGGAAGCAATTCAGCCTACGCTGAAGAAGCCGGACGTGATTATAACCTGGGACCGGGGCTCAGTGGTAAATTCGAAGGTTGGCTAATCAACGATAAATACGGTGAAATGTACATTAGTTACCTGCAATACTGGCTTTATACTCTCAGTGGAGCAGATGGTAATGAAACGATCTCTATTACAAATGGCAGAATAGAAACACCCATCAGTAAACATTTCAAAATTGGGGCGGAATATCTCCTTTATATTCGTAAAGGTCTGTATGATGATTATGAGGATATTACTGCTGAAAATAATGAATTAAGAACATTTATCTCGTATCGATTTTGATAGTATCCTTTGAAACCGGATAAATAGGATCTTTCCCCCCCACAGAAAAACCACATTCAACCCACCATCATATATTCCCAAGAAAAAATTGGAAAATAATATGCAGGTTTTTAGACATATCCTTGTCAGATAGATTGAATCAAATTTATCAGGGAGGAAGAAAATGAAGTTCAAAAATATTTCCTGGGTGTTATTAATAGTATCATTTCTGTTCTTTTCCGCCTGTACAAACAGCAGTACCAATTCTTCTGAGCTTGTGGAATTCGATGAAATTGAAGATGATAATTCCATAGTAAATCTAATCTCAACGGAAGAAGGTACTACTGAGAATGACAGAAGTTATAATGATCTTGATGAACCTCTCGAGGATATTTATCCTCTTCACTGGGGAAGACAGATCACTACCAGAATTGAAGAGACCATTGTCGAATTTGAAGATGATAATCATGCCTCTGTCACTCAAAACCTGACCATCGAAGGAATTTTGCACATATTAACAGAAGATTCCACTCATATCGAGAAGCCTTTTCTCGACCATGGTGTCAGATACTTCGAGCTGGAGAGGAATGCTCCCGGTAATGGATTCAGAGGTTGGCATATTACCGAAAGATCCGGAACTGAATTCTGGAGTGATAATGATGCAGTCAACATTCAGCAGGTTAATATTCAGTTTGGAAATGCAGATACGACTATAACTGATATCCTGCAGTTGATACCCAGGGATCTGATACTGAATTTACCTGCGGAAACAGAGATCACTTTAACAGTTACTACCGATAATGTTGATGATCAACTATTTCTTTATCGAAGATTCCTGCACCGCAAACCATTTCTCAATAATAATGATGGAACTTATACTGTTACTTTTATTACCCCGCACCTGCCGATTCATTTTCGATTTGGAATAGATGCCATAAGTTATGAAACCTTGTTTACTGACGAAGAAATATATGCTGATAACGGCTGGGGAATTCCTGCTAAGATAATCTGGTAAAATCCTCCTTTGAACCATGAAAAAACAGGCAGATGATCTGCCTGTTTTTTTTTATAATAATCTACCACCCTCCGGAGGCACCACCGCCACCGAAGCTTCCACCTCCGCCGGAAAATCCTCCAAATCCGCCAAAACCGCTGCTCCGAGAACTTCCTCCGAGGGTGCTGCCCAGAAAGAGAAAGGGGAGAAAACCGAGCCGGCGGCGTTTGCCAAAGCCACCAAATACTATCATTATCAGAAAGATTATAAGCCCTACCGGCACCTGGGATACTCCTTTTTTCCTCTTTACATCTTCCTGATATTTCTGTAATTCTTCATCAGAAATCACATATTCATCGGTAACCAGACCGGAGATAGCGTTGAGTCCGCCTGCAATTCCTTCATAATAATTCCCTTTTTTGAATTCGGGAACAACTATATTTCTGATAATGAAACCGCTTTTCAGATCGGTTATTATTCCCTCTAGACCATATCCTACTTCGATCCGGATCTTCTTCTCTTTCATGGCAATGAGAAGCAGAACTCCGTTATCAAGATCTGTCTGACCTACCTTCCATGTATCGACGACTTTCATGGAATAGTTTTCCAGAATTTCATTTTCCAGGGTCGGAATTACCAGTAACACGATCTGAGAGCTTGTTCTTCTTTCTACATCTGTAAGCATCGACTCTAGTAGAGCTTTCTGTTTGGAGGTTAGAGCCTGAGCATAATCATTGATCCTGCTTTTAAGGGGAGGAACAGTTAGAGAGAAAAGAACATTCACGAGCATAAGTGTCAGCACAAAAAAAGTTAGTCGTTTCATATTATTTCTCCAGGATCACTATATCGTCACCGAGTTCATTGGTGTCGTCCGGCTTGATCGGAAAATGAAGTGCAAGCAGATCTCCACAATCCTTTATTGCTGCCAGCAAGGATTCTTTATAATTACCGGTTTTTATGCCATTTATAATATTATTCAGGATAGAATCCCAGGTCTTCTGTTCAATTAGAGCGTTGATCCCGGTATCTGCGAGGATCTCAACCCGCCTTTCCAGTAAGGAAACGAATATCAGGATTCCTGTGCGATCACGAGTATTATATACACCCGATTCCATAAAATATCTGGTTGCTCTCTCCTGAACTTTCTTTCTCTTGACCCTGGCAGGAATGATCAGTCTATCAATAAATTTTATGTTCGCCAACAAGTAGAATATGGTAATGATCAGAAAGGTAGAGAATCCGTAAAATGCCAGCAGATGATTTATCGAATAACTCCATGATATCTGCTGGAGAATCTGTTCAAGAGGTCCGACAAAGAACATGATCGTCATTAGATAGATAAATCCGACAATATGAGCAAATATCAATTCATACACAGCATAATCATAACTCTGTCCAATCATGGCAACGGCAATTTCACCTGAGGTTGCAGATTCTGCTTTTTTGACCGCAATTTTTATCTTTTCCTTATCTTCCGAAGAAAATTTGAGATTTTTCATTATTTCTCTCCCTGACAAACAGGATCAGAATTCTACTTTGGGTGCAGTTTCAGCATCTTCTATGGCAGTAAAATATGGTTTCTCATTAAAACCGAACATATTGGCAAGGATCACTTTGGGAAACTGTTTTATGTAGGTATTATAAACCCGGGCAGTTTCATTGAAACGCTGTCTTTCAACCGCTATTCTGTTCTCAGTTCCTTCCAATTGGTCCTGCAATGCTAAAAAATTCTGATTAGCTTTCAGTTCGGGATATCTTTCCATTACAACCAACAATCTTTGCAGTGCACCGCCTAATGTATTCTGTGCTTGCTGGAATTTCTGGAACATTGCCGGATCATTGAGTACCTGTTCTGATATATTAAAAGTACCCCCTGCCTGGGATCTTGCTTCAGTTACCTGGAGAAAGGTTTCTTTTTCATGCTCTGCATATCCTTTTACCGTTTCCACCAGGTTGGGGATCAGGTCATAACGACGTTGATATTGATTTTCCACTTGACTCCATTTCTCTTTTACTCCCTCATCCATGCTGACCATTTTATTGTAAACACCAACACCGTAGGAATACAACAGGATCGCTACTACAACTATAACTCCGATGAAAACAAGGCATCCAATTAAAAATCTTCTGTTCATGAATCCTCCAAACTATACTGTTTTATATGTAACTTACTTTTTCTATTGTAAGAACTTTTCTAGTAAAGTATACTTTCGTCAAAATCTCTACCAAGATAATCCATCCAATCGGGTAGAGTGATCTCGGAACCGTCATTATCACTGTAGATCAAACGATAATCCCCGTGAGTCTGCAGATCGATAAAGATAAATGTCATGTTATTTTCTACCCTGTATTTCCAGATCTCGTATTCTTTCTGACCATATTTACTGTACAGACCGGTAACTTCCTTCAATACTTCAAAGGGCTGTCCATGTTTGATAAAGATCCTTCCTCTATCGGTTTTCCAACCCTTCTTAAAATGAGAAAAGTTCTGAT
>JAUVIJ010000016.1 GCA_030592835.1 Candidatus Cloacimonadota bacterium
CACTGTGTTCACTGTCAACCGGAATCAGATCTACTTCTGTCTCCTGAAGATAATCCCGGATAAGGTGTCCAGCCATGACCAGGGATTCCTTATTTGCCAGAGCCAGATTAATACCATTTTTTAGACAAAAGATCGAAAAGGGCAATCCGGCAGAACCGGATATAGCATTAAGAACAAGATCACAATCGATCATACCCAACAGGTCCAGCAATTTTGCCTGACCCTGAACGAGATCGATCCCGGCTGGTAACTCCAGGTTCCGGGAGAATTTACTTTCCCCGGTTATTGCCAGATGGGAAATTTTCATTTCTTCTGCGGTCTCGATCAGATTTTGAATATTGTTATGTGAGGATGCCATGACGATCTCAAACTGTTGCCGATGACGTTTAACCACTTCCAGTGCTGATCTGCCTATGGAACCGGTCATGCCCAGGATGGCAATTTTTTTCATAGAAAAAGCCCGAGAGATATCCTATGTGAATTTTCCAGTTCCGGGATCTGTTCAAAGGAATAATTGATCATCCAGCTCCGAATTTTAAGGGATAAGCCGGCTGTCAGGTTGTCAATATCATATCCGGTATAAAGGGTAAGTTTAGGATGAACATCGATAGCCACACCGCCATGAATATCAAAGCTGAGGGGACCTAAAGCTATTAGAGATGCTTCTTCTCTGCCTTCAGAATATATTTCCATGCCCAGAAGCAGATTAATTCTGTTCAAATATGGAACTATAAAATTATAGCTCCCTTCAACGTCCAGTCCTGGATTAACCAGCTCATGCGTTCCGTTACCCCAGAGGATCTGAGTAGTGAAAAAATCTCTTAACCTAACTGCCAGTAAAAACTGAGGTGAGATCTTGTGATGGGCAGAAATATCCGCTCCGAATCCGAAGCCATTTTCTTCTGCCAGATAACGATAGGCAAGCTTAGCGGTAAATCCGAAATTTATTCCACCCAGTTTGCGTGGAAAACCTATATAAGCCACATAATCCGAATTGTTCACACTTTTATATTTGTAAGGTCTATTGGCATAAGAAATTGGTTCCGAAGGATCCTGCAGTTTAGTGAGTGGAATATCATTTATGCCAATTCTGGTAAGAACTACTGACATTTTTGTCTTAGTTCCCCAGATAGCAGAAACAGTGTCATATTTCAACAATCCCATATATTCTTCAGCATGCATAATTTCAAATCTGTCTTCATCCACCAGATCAAGAAGGGAAGAGTTCCAATAGGCAAGGGCAAAGGAGTGTTTATCAGCGACACCACATCCGCCCATAGCATAATTTCTTACACCCGCTCTCATCTGGAAGATCTCTCCGGCATATTTGACAGCCATTACCGGTGAACTTGCGATCAATAAAGCAAGAATAAACAGCCGTATTTTATAATTCATTCAGTCCTCATTTTAAATTACAATTTCTTTACATAAGAGCCAATGATCTTTTTTAACACTCCTCTCTGGAAAGAGATCGTCAATTTGGCATCGCTTCCCTTTCCTTCCACATTAAGAATTACACCTTCTCCAAATTTACTATGTGCAATTTTTTGTCCAATTTTATAATATTTTTCATTTTCAAGGATTTTTGGCACTTTCTTTTTCTTTTTATATTTACCTGGAGCCCCGATAACATAATAACTGGCGGTATCTCTAGTATAGAATTTACTGTCCAGTTCACTGATAAAACGGCTGGGCAAAGTCATATTTATCACTTCTTGAAATCTTCTGGACTGTGCATAAAACAAGTTTACACTCTCTTTAGCCCTCGTAATAGCAACATAGAGAAGCCGGCGTTCCTCTTCTATTTCCTTATTACTTTCCATAGATCGGGAGTGAGGTAACAGTCCTTCTTCCAAACCGACAATAAAAACGTGATCGAATTCCAACCCCTTAGCATTATGCATGGTCATCAAGTTTACAGCATCGGCTTCTTCATCTACCGTATCCAGATCTGTCTGGAGTGACAGGTTCTGCAGATATTCATCCAATACCGGATTTTTCTCAAATTCTTCAAAGTAAAGTTGTTGGAATTCATCTGCTGCGGATATGAATTCGTTTATATTCTCGAGCCTCGATTGATCTTTGGGATCTTCACTATCTTTGTATAGATCTGATATTCCAGTATCCGTGATGATCTTTTTTATAATCCCTGTTAACGGTGTGGTGACAGTCAGTTTCTTCCATTTGGCGATTAAACCGGACAGAGCCAGCAGACTTTTTTTTCCCTGTGTTTTTTTGTCTTCATCCTTGATTGACATTAAAGTATTAAGAAGTGACAGATTCCTGTTAACAGCCTCTTGTAACAACCAGTTAATCGTTATTTTCCCAGCTCCTCTGGCTGGAAAATTGATTATTCTCAGCAGGCTTTCATTATCTTGATCATTTACAAGTATTCTTAAATAAGCGATAAGATCCTTGATCTCTTTTCTCTGATAAAAATTAACCCCGCCGATAATCTTATATTTCATACCCTGTAAGGAAAAAGCCCGTTCAAATGCCCTTGATTGAGCATTTGTTCGATAAAGTATAACGCACTCTTTGAAGATTCCTCCTTTGCGTTTAATCCTATTGATGCGTTTCAGAACCTTTTTGGCTTCATCGTTCTCGTTTTCTGCTCGGATCAGTTCAGGTAAAATCAGAGTCTGTTTATCGGTCCATAATTCCTTCTCATGTCTGTCTGCATTATTCCTGATCAGGGAATTGGCTAATCCCAGGATTTTATCAGGGGACCTGTAGTTTTTTTCCAGTTTAATGGTAGTAACCTGATTATAATCATTCCTGAAATTGAGGATATTCTTTATATCAGCACCACGCCAGCTATAGATCGCCTGATCATCATCTCCGACTACACAAAGATTCTGGTGGTTTCTTGCCAATTGGTTCACGATCTTGAACTGGGCATAATTGGTATCCTGATATTCATCTATCATTATATAAAGGAATTTTTTTTCGTATTTTTTCAAAATGTCGGGCTTATGTTTAAGAAGATGGGCAGTATAGAGCAGTAGATCATCGAAATCAAAAGCGTTGTTTTTGATAATGTTCTTCTGATAAAGATCATATATTTTTGATATACTCTCGGTATAAACATTATTTTCATTGAAAAGAAAGAAATCCTGAGGTCGAATGAGGGAGTTTTTTTGACGGCTGATCAGATATCGAACTTTGCTCAAGGGGTAGGTCTTTGTGTCTATTTCCAGTGTTTTCAGCACTTTTTTCATCAGATTTTTCTGATCATAATCATCATATATAGAGAAACTGGAGGTAACCGGTAAAAAATCAGATTCTGCTCTCAATATCCTGGCACAGACAGAATGAAAGGTTCCTATCCACAATGAACGAGTGGGTATTTTGAATTTTAGCTCAAGCCGTTCCAGCAATTCCCGGGCAGCTTTATTGGTAAAGGTTACAATCAGCAGATTCCAGGGCGGAATTTTCTTCTGATTAATCAGATAGGCGGCACGATAGATTACGGAACGGGTTTTACCACTACCAGCCCCGGCAAGAACCAGAAGGGGCCCTTCGGTAGTTGTTACAACCTGTCGCTGGTTTTCATTTAGATCCTGAAGTATTTCCATCTATATAATAGGTAAAGACAAAATCAGAACGATAGCCTTCCAACCCCTGTACATTATATCCAGAAACTTTGTAATAATACCAGGATCCCGAAATCAGACCTTCTCCAAAATCCTGATAATAGCCCAGGGTGTCTCCATGATCAGGGATCTCGCTGGCAATTTGATCGTACAAACCATTATAGTTCAGCGATCTGTAAACGTAATATCCCTCTACATTATTGAGTAAATCCCACCTCAGGTTGACCACATTGAACGATGAAACCGGTAGAGTATACAGATTTACTTCTCCGGGAACCTCGATCTCGTTATTATTTGGATCAAGAGGATTCGAACGCTTTAGAGTACAACTTAACACCAGCCCAATTATTATTAATATTATTGCTAATTTTTTCATATCAAAACCTGTAAGTAATCCCCATGGGGGTTATCTTTAAACCCGTATCCTGATATTCATGGAATATCTGATCCCAAAGATCGGCATTATATTCATCCGTAACCCTGATCGAGTCGAAGAAAGTATAGATCCAGACCATCATCCCTACCGCAAAAAAACCTTGAGCGTAAACAAAAGGTGTACTGGCATCATTATAATACTCAATGATATCCTGGATGTAATCAGCCTTTTTATATTTTCCATAGTTTTCTAAAGCTTTGTCATAAAGATACAAACTGGTACCAAAAAGAACCAATTCGATTGTTAACAAAATCTCGCCTTTGGTGTATCTTTGAGCCGAAAAATGTCCCCAACCGGGAATAATTGCCGATTTTAACATATTAGTAGATATATTCTGCCGTTTCTGTTCATATAGATCGATCAATTGCCTTCTTTCCAGAAGGTGTTCCCTGACCTGGCGGCGGATTTGATGATCATCCCAACCATATTTATCAGGTCTGGAAAATTTCTCGATGTCAAAATCAACTCCACTAAGTAGAGAAAAGATAATTGTTAAAATTAACAGTGAAATCACTTTTCTGGGTATCATAATATTTCCGATAATTTATTCAGAGGAGATATATTTTTATCCCTGAGACTTACTAACCAGATGAAGTAAAAAGTCTCATTGGGTGTCAGGATATCATATCTCACCTCGTATTTAAAGTCACCGGAGGAATAAGTTACCTTCCAATCGGAGATCCTGACCATTTCAGATCCGTATTTTTCGATCATTTCATTTTCGATATCTCGGATTTTTCTGCTGATCAGACCTTCTTTGTAATTTTTTATGATAGCTGTGGCAAATCCTTTTGGATCTTTTTCAGCGCTGATCAGATTATTCATTTCATTGATTTTACTATTAACATCCTTCGATCTATAAAGAGAATATGAACTTTCATAAAGTTTTAAAGCACTCCGGAAAAGTTTATCATTTTCTTTATCCCGTGCCTGTTCTCTCAATGTAATAGCTCGTTTATAGTTATCATCATAATTAATCGCTTTCTGAATGGCAGATTTTGCAGGTTTATAATCGGAAATTAGCAGAAAACAACGTTCATAACTTGAAATCGCTTTCTCAATCTGAAGATTGACTTTAAATTTGTTGCCTTGATCAATATAGACCTGACAGATCTCATCGATTCTGTCTGTGACTTGTTTATCCAGTTCAGGATCATATTCCACCACCTTCCCAAAAAAGTAAGCGACACTGTCTACCATATTTTCGACAAGGTTATTCTCTGCTTTCAGCAGATAGTTGGCAGCGATCTCCTGCGATATTTCCAGTTTGAAAGAGGTAGGATACTCGATCAGGAAAAGCAGATCCTGAAGTGATCGCTCCAGTTCCCCTTTTTCTTTTTGAGCCAAAGCTTCTGATAGTTTATGCTCAATAATTGGTCCGATGATTTCCGAAACTTGACCCATGTAAAAGCTTTCCGGGTAATTTCGCCATAATCTGTCAAAATCAAGGAAGGCATCATCCTTTTTACCCAGATCAATATACAAATTTATTCTCTCAAACAGAATTTCCGGGACCAATTCGGATTTTTCAAGATGATCAACTATGTACCCATAATATTCCAGGGCTTTTTCTTTATCCTGTTCACCAAGTGCTACCTGGGCTAATTTGTAATAGCAATTGTCCAAAGCATTATCGGCATTTTCATTATTTGCCAGATAAAACAGTCTGCTGGCTAATAACCAGCTTTCTTTTTCAAAAGCCTGAAGCCCAAGATAAAAATAACTGTCTCCCCGTTCAGATTCTGCCTGCGTGGCGAAAGCTCCGTTGGCAGATTTTTCCAGATATCTGTCATATTGCTGGATAGCTACCGCATAATTTTTTCTTTTATAAAGATTATTAGCGGTTTTATACCTATTATTTGCGGAACAGCCTGCTAGGATAATGAGTAGCAGCAGTAATATTTTATATAATAATCTCTTCATTTTCTCGAGCTTTTTCCAAACTTATTGTATTAGTTCTGAATATTTCTTCCAATTTGGGGGACATTCCATGGTTTAATATAATCCTGGTTCCTGCACTGTTAGTTAATCCCAGAATATCTTCAGCTTGTGGATGTAAAGCATCAATTATCAACAGATCAAGGTCAGGAAGATATTGTTCCAGGAATTCTGTACCAATAATGTCCGAAGAGTATAATACCTGTTTATCAGATTCCTTTATCATTAGTGCATATGATTTCATTTCGTTCCTGAGATCACTACCGTTAACTATGTCCCGATAAGAAGTAAGATGATCTGTCTGCAGGGCAGTTATTTCGGGATATCTGGCAGTAATATCATCCATTATCCATAGGTTTACAGGATAAGTAAATTTCTGCAGGAATAGATAATGATATTCCAGAATAAAGTTGAATTCCTTTACCCGTTCTGGAAGAAATATATCCAGTTTCTTTTTTCTCTGCTGCAAGTACAACATCTGCAAAACCATGTAAATACCACATAAATGATCTGGATGAAAATGAGTTATTATAATAGCATCTATAACTTCACCTGAGATGGAATTCGAAAGCATCTGACCAGCTGTCCCTTCACCACAATCAAACAGAACCTGAGTATTCTTTAGTTTTACCCAGATAGCAGCATGATGCAGCTCAGGATCAGGCATCCCAGAAGCTGCCCCCAGAATTTTAATTTTCACTTTGTTTATCATCCTTATTCTGTAATTGGCATCCAGGTATAACTATAGGCACCTGGTCAAGTTTTCTACCAAAGAATATAAAGAAAAAAGCAAAGATAGCGACTGATAAAATCAACAGATTATCGGATTCCATTTTATATACTATCAATGTAACCAGAACGATGATAATATTGATCAGATAAACTATCAGGGCTGTTATTTTTGCCGATCCAATAGCGGTTACAATTCGATGAGTAGAGTGGTCCCTTCCGCCCTGGCTGATCTTTCTGCCATCTCTCTGCCTGGTCACACTGACCAGAGAGATATCAAAAATCGCATAACTTAAGAGAAGAACTGGGAACAGATAATTCAGATTATTCCCGCTGCTGATTACAATGAGCCTTCCTGCCAGTATTCCCATTGTCGCCAGGAAATATCCGATAAACATACTGCCTGCATCTCCTAGAAAGATACGGGCTGGATTAAAATTGTAGGGAAGAAAACCGAACACTGCTCCAGCAAAAGCCAGTGATAGAAGAGCAATGAAATTAGCCTGCCCTGTAAAAGCCGCCGTCTTACTGATTATACTGAGAGCATAAAACCCTAAAGCGATAATACCGGACATACCCGTTATAATTCCATCCATATTATCGAGGAAATTAAGAGCGTTCATCAAACCTACTATCCAAAACAATAGAATAGGTAGAGTGATATATACAGGACCAAAAAGAGTAATAAGATTATTAGATAAAAGAAAAATCATACAAGACAAAATCTGACCCGATAACTTCAAATAAGGATTCATCCCGTATTTATCATCAATAATACCGGTAATAACTATGATTAAAGCCCCCAGCAGGTAACCACCGGCGGCAATATCGAATTTATGAAGTCTGGTTATGATAATATAAACAGCTATACAAATGAAACCTATGAAAACAGCAAGACCACCTAACAAGGGGGTCGCTTGTGTATGAGTTTTCCTGCCTCCTGGCTTGTCCATAAAATTGATCTTTCTGGCAAACCTCATAATATAAGGGGTTAGTGAATATACAGAAAGCAGTGAAAGAGCGAAGACAGTAAGGCAAACATAGACAATATTCATTAATAACCTTAATCTATTACTTTTAAAATATTTTTTTCCTTTTATTCTGCTTTCTTTTTTTGTCAATGGATTTATGCAATGTTTGGAAGTGCCCTATTTTAAAGAGTTTGACAAAGATAATAGGTTCTGATAAATTTACTAAGGAGAATTTTATGAAATTATTCAAAAATCGTAAAGCTGAATATAATTATTTTATAATACAGGATTTTGAAGCCGGTATTGTTTTAAAGGGAACTGAGATTAAATCCATCCGAAGTGGAAAAGTAAATTTCAAGGACAGTTATGCCAAGATAGAGAACGATGAGATCTGGCTTTATAATCTTCATATAAGTGTTTATGATCATGCTTCTGTATTTAACCATGAACCCGAAAGAAAACGGAAATTATTGATGACCAGCCGTGAGATCAGGAAATTAAAGATAAAAACAGACGAAAGAGGATACTCCCTGATCCCGGTTGAACTCTATATCAATGAACAGGGTCTAGCCAAGATCAAAATAGCTTTAGCCAGAGGAAAAAGGAAATTCGATAAGCGGGATACAATCCAGAAAAAAGAAGAAATCCGTAATATGGAACGGAGAGTAAAAATCGAGAGGGATATCACTTAAGGAGAAATTAATGAAGTACACATTCAAGATAGTTATTCTTCTAATACTCTTAACCGGTAGAACATTTGCCTTAGGTAATGAAACAAAAAGCAGCGAGATCAACTTAGTAAAAGTTGGTTATTATGAAAATCTTCTGTTGATCCACACCACTGACAATAGCAGTTCGAAGGAAATTTTAGAGAGTGCTCACACTTCTTCTAGCATGTTCAATAAATATGCCAAATATATGTTATTATTGATCATCAGCCTTTTCCTGATTTTTCTGATTGCCAACTGGTTTTTCAGGATCATAATCAGAAAAAAAATAAAGGATCTTAGGGAAAGTGAGATGAAGTATAAATCATTATTTTCCCTTCTGCGATTGATGGCAGATAATGTGCCGGATATGATCTGGGCAAAAAATCTGGAAAAATGCTATACCTTCGCTAATAAAACCCTTTGCGAAAAACTTTTGCTGTGCGAAAATACAGATGAACCCTTGGGAAAAACCGATCTCTATTTCGCAGAGCGGCAGCGGAAATCACATCCGGAGAACCAGGAATGGCATACTTTCGGTGAGATCTGCTCAGATTCAGATTCAATAGTCATGAAGAACAGAGAACCTGAAAAATTCGAAGAATTCGGTAATATTAAAGGAAAATTCCTTTTTCTCGATGTCCACAAAGCGCCTTTCTGGGACGAATCCGGGGATATGATTGGTACTGTCGGCAGCGCTAGAGATGTGACCAAAGAGAAAAAATTGGAGGATGAAAAGGAAAAAGCTCTGGAAGAATTGAAAAAAAGAGAAGCTTTCAATTTTGCCCTCTTCACTTACAATCCAATAGAAACTTTGGTAGTAAATAAAGAAGGAGAAATAGTAAAAACTAATATTGCTCTTCGGCATAATATGTCCCAGTTACCTGATTTCGGTGTCCTCATGTATAAGGATTACGCAGCAAGTCATGATATAGATATGCGTAGCATTCTTATGAAGGCTATTAAAACCGGAAAGTCTCAATATGTTCCGGAAACATTATACCGTGGCGAAAAAATACTTACGATCAATATTACTCCTTTTTCCGAGGGAGCAATAATCACTTCTCAGGATATTACAGAGCGAAAAAAAGCTGAAAAACAGATAGAAATGCTGAATCGGGTTTTCGAGCAACTAGGTACGGACCCCGTTAAAAACATCAATTTCATTGTTGAGAAAACAAATAGTATCCACAAGGGAGTCTGTTCGCTGTACAACCGTCTTGATGACAAAGATAAATCACTTATAGTCCGGTCTGCAAATAACCTGCCGGAAGATTTTAACAAGATGGATAAGCCTGACGGTCATATTTGTTACGAAGCTACTATAAAAGGCGGGGGCAACATTATTACCATTGAAGATCTCACCGGAAGTAAGTATGAGAAATCCGATCCCAACGTTTCCAGATACGGATTGAAATCTTATCTCGGATATCCAGTAAAATTGCAGGATAAAACAATCGGTTCTCTTTGTATCGTGGATATAAAAACAAGACATTTTTCCGAAAATGAGATCAATATAATTTCAACATTGGCTAAAGCTCTGTCGATCGAGGAAGAACGTAAACTGGCAGAAGAAAAACTCCTTAAATCACTGAATGAAAAAGACATTCTGCTGAAGGAAATTCATCATCGTGTCAAAAATAACATGCAGATAATTTCCAGCCTGCTGAAGTTACAATCCAGGAATATCAAAAACGAAAGTGTACAGAAACTTTTCCAGAATAGTCAGAACAGGGTTAGAACCATGGCACTCATCCATGAAAAACTTTATGCAAGCAGTGATTTTACCAAGATTGATTTTAAAGCTTATGTAAATACCCTGATCAACTATCTATCCCGAGATTATCATGTTAATACTCTGGAAATCTGTTTTGATATAGATATAGATCAATTGTATCTCAATATAAATTCGGCTATCCCTTTAGGGCTGATCGTCAATGAACTGGTTACAAATTCTATGAAGTATGCTTTCCCCGATCGTGATAAAGGTGAGATCAGGATAATCATGAAACACCGGGATGATAGAATTCAACTTACAATAAGTGATAATGGAGTGGGATTGCCGGAGTCTTTCAAGATCTCAGAATCGAATACTCTGGGTTTAGAACTTGTAAAAGCTCTCATCGATCAACTTCATGGAAATTTAGAGATCTCACGAAAAGGTGGAGGAACAACCTTTCTAATAGATTTTAGTGAGAAGAAGTAATTTTTTTTATCCCAGAAAAAAAAAGGAGCTCAAAGAGCTCCTTAATCCTTAATATCTTTTTTTCTCTTTTACTCGAGCCGCCTTACCTTTGGCTTTTCTAAGATAAAAAAGTTTAGCACGTCTTACTCTTCCAAAACGGACCACATCAATTTTCTGAATATTGGGAGAATGGAGCGGAAAAATCCTTTCAACCCCGATTCCATTACTGATTTTTCTTACAGTAAATGTCTGGGATATGTTTCCACCTCTTTTCTGGATCACAATACCCTGGAAAACCTGAATCCTTTCTTTACTACCTTCTTTGATCTTATAGTGTACTTTTATGGTATCACCTACGCGGAATTCAGGAAGGTCAGTTCTCAACTGATCTCTACCTACTTGTTGCAGAACATCCATTTGTCCTCCTTTATTTTTCGGAGAAAAGTCTGTCCAATACAATTGCTATAGCACTTCTTACCGAGAGATGATTATATCCATCCCTGCCCGGGATGGGTTCAAGAACATAATCCGCTATGTTATGAGTCTCTCGTGTCAGCCCATTGCCTGTTCCAAATAATAAAAGCACAGGTTTTTCCTGATTCGGAAAATTTCTAAATAGCAGAGGAGCTTTATATCTAATAGCACTTGTTGTTACAATTAACGGACACACTTTCTCCTGATATTTTATCTCTTTCTGGGCAGTTTCTATGTCTTTGACATAGGTTATCAGTTTTAATGCTTTCACTCTATGAGGATTGAACCTTTGTGCAGGTTTACTGTTCCAGAATTTCAGGATCCTGTTTAAAAATTCTTCCTGGGTTTTCAAAGGATTAATAATATAAAACTTCTTTATGCCGTAAGTTTTACAGGTTCGCGAAATATCATGGATATCGAGATTGGTGATCGAAGTGGTCACTTCCTGCTTAAATTTATTATAAACAGGATAGTGAACGAGACCAAGATAGATTTCAGCCATTATTCAACAGATCTGGTCTTTTTTTTCTGGTGATTTCCAGAGCTTTTCCCCGACGCCACTCTTCAATCTTCTTATGATCACCCGAAAGTAGAACAGAAGGTACTTTCATGCCTCTGAATTCTTCCGGTCTGGTATAATAAGGACATCCCAGAATACCTTGCTGATGGGAATCGGTAAGAGCAGAAGCAGGATCGTTCAATACTCCATTCTGTAATCTGGCTATAGCATCGATCATTACCATTGCCGGGATTTCTCCTCCAGACAAAACATAATCCCCAATAGAAATCTCATCTGTTATCAGTGTATCTCTGATCCGTTGATCAATTTCTTTATAATGTCCACAAAGTAATATCATTTCTTTCTGGTCTGCATAATCCATAACTATTTTCTGATTCAATAATTTACCTTGGGGAGTGAAATAGATTACCGGTATTTTCCTGCCATCTCTCACTGATTCAACTGCTTCCCAGAGCGGTTCTGGTTTCATCACCATTCCCGGTCCACCCCCATATGGATAATCATCGGCAGTTCGATGCTTATCATGGGCAAAATCTCTGATATTTACCAGGTGTACATCAAGAGCTGATCTATCTCTGGCTATGCCAATCATACTTTCCTGAAGAAAGTTTTCAAACAATGAAGGGAAAAGAGTGAGAACGGAAATTTTCATAATCCGATCAACTCCTCGATATTACGGACTTTCAGCTTTCCGGATATTTTCTCACAAACATAATAATCAACATCCGGGATCATGAATTCGGTCCCATCCTGCATTTCACAAACAAAGATGTTATAAACATTATTAAAGAAAACATCAACAACCCGAGCGATGATTTTACCAGAATAATAAATATCATTTCCCAGAAAACTGATCTCATTTGAATCCTGATCCACATCTCTGATATCTTCCCTGGGTAACATTACCCTGATATCACCGGTACGAATCCCCTCTTCAACAATATCCAGCTCTTTAAACCTGAGTTTAAAACCTCTTTCGGTGGAAACATTTTCCAGTGTCACTAAACGCACTCTATCGTCTTTAAAGACCAAAAATATATCTGGAAATCTTAAATAATTTTCCTTGAACTCCCTGGTTACTTTCAGGTTTATAAATCCATCATCATTGATGAACTTTCCTAATTTACCAATTTGAACAAGATCAGTCAGAAGCATTTACTCGATGATTTCGAGTACGGCTCTTTTACCCTGACGAGCAGAAACAGCATTCAAAATCGTTCTGATGGCTCCGGCAGTTCTACCTCTTTTACCAATGACTTTACCAATATCACCTTTCGCTGTTCTTAATTCGTAGATGGTGATCTTATCACCCATCACTTCTTTTATATCAATTGCACTGGGGTCATCGACAAGAGCTTTGACAATATACTCAATAAGTTCTTTCATTATTCGGCTCCTTTTATTCAGATTTTGCTTCAATTACTGTTTCTTTGATTTCTTCTATTTTCTTGTCTTCCGTTTTCTTCTCTATTTTCTGCTCAGTTTTCTTAACAGCTTTCTTAACAGCTTTCTTTTCTGTCTTGACAACGTCAGGTTTGACTGTCTTTTTTTCTACTTTTACATCTTCTGTTTTTTCTACTGGAGCTTCTGTTATTTTCTCAGATTTCTTGACCTTTTTCTTCTCAACTTTTTCTTCTTTCTTGCTGAATTTAAGATTATGCCACATTTCCATGACACCAGCTTTCCTGAACAAAGATCTTACTGTATCTGACGGTTGTGCTCCGAGTTTCAACCATTTCAATGCATTATCGATATCGACCTTTAATGTTAAAGGATCTGTTTTAGGATCATAATATCCGATCGATTCCAAATAGATTCCATCTCTTTTCTTGCGAGAGTCGACAGCAACAATTCTGTAAAAAGGCTTATCGATTGTGCCCATTCTCTTTAGTCTGAGTTTAACCATTATCACTCCTAAACATTATTATATTCCAGTAGAAAGGATTAATTTTTTTTGGCATTATCAAGTCAAGGATAATTTTCAAAAGGGTATCATACTATTTTTTATAAACTTAGGATTATTAAAATTCTTCATCATTTTTTTCATTTGCTCGAATTGTTTTAACAATCTATTAACTTCCTGAATACTGGTTCCACTCCCTTTAGCTATTCTTTTGCGTCTGTTACCATTAATAATTTCAGGTTTATTTCTTTCATATCCTGTCATCGAAAAGATTATGGCTTCAATATGCTTCAGGTTCTTTTCATCAACTTTCATGCCTTTCATGGCTTTATTCTGAGCTCCAGGCAACATCCCCAGAAGATTTTCCAGGGGTCCCATATTCTGAATCTGCTGCAATTGTGTCAGAAAGTCGGTAAAAGTGAATTGATTTTTCTTTAATTTTCTAACCAGTTTTTCAGCTTCTTCTTCATTAAAACTTGCCTCAGCTTTTTCGATCAAACTGAGAACATCGCCCATACCCAGAATTCTACTTGCTATTCTATCCGGGTGGAATTCTTCCAGGTCAGATATTTTTTCTCCAGTACCAATAAAAACGATGGGTTTATCAGTTGCAGCTCGTATGGACATTGCGGCTCCACCTCGTGCATCGCTGTCCATTTTGGTTAAGATTACTCCATCGAGATCAAGATCTTGATTGAATTTTTCAGCAACATTAACAGCATCCTGACCTGTCATTGCATCGGCAACAAAATAGATTTTATCGGCTTTAATGTTTTTGTTCAGTTCTTTTAGTTCTGACATCATCTCAGCATCGATATGTAATCTGCCTGCCGTATCGAAAAGCAGCAAGTTGTATGAGTTTTTTTCGGCTTCCTTCAGAGCTTGTTTAGCAATTTTTACAACATTCCTGGATTTTACATCGGAATAAACGGGTATTTTCAGTTGATTACCCAGAATTTCCAACTGTTTGATTGCAGCCGGTCTGTAGATATCACATGCTACCAGTAAAGGTTTAAGATTACTGTTTCTAAAATAATTAGCAAGTTTTGCACAGCAGGTGGTTTTCCCTGAACCCTGCAAACCTGTGAGCATTATTTTATTGATCCGATTAGGTGGTAGATCTATTTTCTGAAAAGCTTTCCCCATCAGAAGAATCAATTGCTCGTGAACGATCTTTACAACCTGATGCCCCGGGGTAAGGCTTTTCAGGACACGGGTTCCTATTGCCTGAGAAGATACATCATTGATGAATTTTTTTACAATCTTAAAATTAACATCTGCTTCCAGAAGAGCTCTTCTGATTTCACGAAGTGATTCTTCTATATTCTGCTCGGTTAATTTTCCTCTACCCTTTAATTTCCTGAAAATGTCGTCTAAACGTGTGGATAGTGAATTGAACATATGTTTATAATTCTTATCTAGCTGTTTTCTTTAAGGCTTTCGATCTGCATTTTATAATCATCGTGCCCAAAAATATAGGTGCCTGCAACTATAATATCTACGCCGTTGTTCCTCAATTGTTCAGAATTGAGGTTGTTAATACCACCATCGACTTCTATCTCAAGAGAAGGATTTCTTTCCAGGCTGTATTTTTTCACTTTTCTTACTTTATCCAGAACCAGGGGTAAAAATTTCTGTCCGCCAAAACCGGGATTAACACTCATCAGAAGAACAAAATCAAGATCAGCAAGAATTGGGAAGATCGATTCGACCGGAGTTGCAGGATTGAGAGCAACCCCAGCTTTGATATTATTGTCCCTTAAAACCATTATCTGCCGGGGTAGGTGATATACTGTTTCCGGATGAAACGAAACATAATCAATTCCCAGAGCAACCAATTTTAATAGATAATTTTCAGGATTAGTGACCATTAAATGGACTTCAACCGGGATACCGGCAGTCTTTTTAACCTTTTCGATAATAGGATATCCGAAACTGAGGTTTGGTACGAAATGTCCATCCATA
>JAUVIJ010000223.1 GCA_030592835.1 Candidatus Cloacimonadota bacterium
TATCAGTTCGCGGAGAAACTGTCTTTGGATAACACCAACATCCAATGCTGTCAGAACCAATAAATTCTCATCTACAATTCTATTCAGTTTTCGATCGGAAAATGAGAGAAAGTCAACCAAATTGATCCAGGAAGTTTCAATACCGGTGTAGTCCTGCAAGGTTGACTTCCTTTCCCCAGGGTTCTTAACTTGCCGTTCTCCCCCCTGAAAACCTACAATCCCTTCCTTTTTATCAAAGAGAGGAGTTAATTCGGAATCTTTTACAACCGGAATAAGTGCATTCATTCCCACTGATGTTATTGTAGGAAGTTCTGCCAGCATAGTATGAATATTTTGTGCAGTACAGTAGGTTTCGAGTTCGCTTGCAAGTTGCTGCCCCAGTTCGTAACGAAGGGCATCCACAAAAAGGAGTGCTGTCTTTTTCTTTTTTTCTAAAACAGGTTTTACCCAGTTATTAAAGAACTGTCTCTGCTGAAGTGATTCAGTAGGAAGAAAGCCTTTGCTTTCACAGATACTGTTCCATAGATAAGATTGCCTATCAATACAATCACGATAAACAAGATGGAGGGATTTTCGTATTTCAACAAAGGCCTTTATGTGCAGATCAGAGTTAATAGATTGGTAACGCTCTGAACTGGAGGAAAAATTTCTGTGAAGTTGATCCAGAGACCACCAGTCTTTAGTATATAGTTGAACCATATCCTGATGAATCATCATATCAGGATCCAGTTTCTCTACTTCAAGACGAATATCCTCAGACATTTGTCCCAATCGGGAAGCTGCTTCTACCCATTTCCATAACCAACGCCGTTTTCGATCCTGCAATAACCAAAAAGTATGAGCTACAGTATCTTTTTTCCTACCAGGAAGGCGAATCTCAGCCAATTCCAGAGCATCAGACCATTTTCTTTTTTCAAGAAGCTGCATGGCTTCATTCAAAAAAAGATCTGCTTCAAACCTGAAAGTATCCAGACTACCTAAATCTTTGGGATTATGACGGCATTCCTCTTCACTGAGGTTAGTCTCAACTCTTTCTGCCCATTTGATATAGGCTGTTGAATCACTTTCCCTTAGCTGCTGAAGAAGGATAGTGGATTTTTTAAAAAACTCTTTTGGCTTCTCTTTTAAACGACTCAACCTGTCACTCTTAGGAACTACCTTCAGGTCGTGAACAAACTCCATTGCCATAAGATAGCTAACCAATAGATCAGCCTGATTATCAGGGTGTCCGTAATTAATATGATCGGGATTCCAATCTTCCTGCCATTGTTCATCCAGGCCAATTAGTGTCTTAAAGTATTCTTTAATTAGAACAAAACGAAGATGAGGGTCAACGCAAAGTTCTTCGTTTATTTTCATTGGATCTTTAATAAAGCGTAGAACTATTCCGTCCTCACCATACTTCTGAAGAAGTCTTTTTATCTCCAGGGGTACATTTTCTTCCTGAGTTATGAACTGTTCTGCTACTGAAAGGTTCAATTCTTTCTTCTTCAGTAAAAATTCGGTTTGATCCTCTGATAATCTTCCCTGGGCTGATTCGCGGATCATGGCTTCCAGTGAGACACGCCACCGCCTGCCAGCTTTGTATGCTTCCAGAACTGGTGTCTCTTTTATCTCCTGCTCATTAAACCCAGGCATATGAATAACACATTTGGGTATATCCCTGCCTGATAAAACTTCTTTGCTCTGAACCATCAATTCCAGAAAAGAG
The DNA here is from genome assembly GCA_030592835.1 of Candidatus Cloacimonadota bacterium. GTDB lineage: Bacteria > Cloacimonadota > Cloacimonadia > Cloacimonadales > TCS61 > JAUVIJ01. The sequence goes on from JAUVIJ010000223.1 coordinate 1,712, forward strand.
CCACGGAAAGCAAAAATATCGTAAGGGAACTGCCCCTCTTTTCTCTGCCGAATCCAGTTGTCCACCAGGGGTGAAAATTCATTTTCCTTGTCCAGCCATATCAGGAGGCCTTTTGTTCTTATATCCTGTTCCAGTTTCTTTTTTATATGCTCTGCTACAATGCCCATTACTTCAGGACCTCCCAATGACCGCTTTTCTTAGGTCCAACAAACTTCAGTTTCCCATCTTTTACTAATTTCGAAGAAGCCCGTTCCACAGCACTAAGTGATTTTCCTATTCGATCAGAAACTTCTTTCAATGATAGGGAGGAATCTCTTGTTAAAATTTGTAGAATCATTTCAGATGTTTTTACCGGCGTTTCTACCGGCGTTTCTACCGGCGTTTCTACCTGCGTAATAACTTTACGACTAAAAATGATGGAGAACCAGTTTTCATCCACATCAAGAACCGGTTCGGACAGATTATTCTGCTGCAGTTCTTCTCTTATCCTTTTTAATCCTGAACCAATATGCTCCACCAGATCCATACGGTAAAGTATTCCAAAGAGCAGAGGATTTCGTGGAGCACTGCGTTTCCCAAGGTCTTTCAGAGTCAAACCTCCCACTAATCCCCCCGGGTTTACAATCTCTACCCGGTCAGAAAATATATACACCTGAACATTGGCTGTACTGCGGTAATCCCGATGGGCCAATGCATTGATAAGAGATTCTCTTAGTACTGCGACTGGTAGTTCCAGTTTTTCCTCTCTATCACCTCTAATAATATATTCTGTATTTAGATGGGACTGCAGATAGAGAAGGGCATTCTGATAATTACTCAAAATAGTGCCGTCAAATACTTTTTGATCAAGGATCTTTGTTTTTGAGGTCCCCTGGAAAAGAGCACAGGTCAATGTAGCGCTTATAAGAAATTTACTTCCTGTCTGTCCAAGAACCAGGGCTCCCGCATTTGTCATTCCTTCCGGTGTCATAAGGCCAATATTTGTTAATACATCCTCTCTTTCCAGAATTGTACTGATACCGGATCTTTGGGTAAAAGTCTCATATTCCTGGGGGGTTATATCTTTCTCTATATTAAACTTATGGTTAATGGCTGCATCAAAATATATTAGTCCCTCTTTAAAGAAAAACTCTTTTATCTGGGTGCGGGACATTCTTTGGCAATTGGCTCCTTCCCTAAGGTAAAAGATTCCTTTTGATGAGTGAGGTTTATTACGACTTGCTCTGACATCAACAATAATAACCCCGTCCACGCTATCAACCTGAACCAGAACCGGAGGATCACAGTTTCGTGCA
>JAUVIJ010000158.1 GCA_030592835.1 Candidatus Cloacimonadota bacterium
GCATATTTGCTGAATGAGTTGCCAGATAATAATAATTTATGGAACAGTCCCGGTTGATCGTATAGAAATAAAATCGTCCCCACTGATCGAAATTTGCACAGTTGATCATATCACTTCTTGCAAGAGTTCCCCATCCCAAAACAACATCCATGGGAGAGATCTTGCCTGTCCAATCTCTTTTATATCGCCTTTTAGCCATAACTCGACCTGTTACCTTGTATTCAGCCATGGGTAAGACCTGGATCCTGGTGCTACCTTACTCAATATTAAAGGTGTTTAGATTAAAGGATTCAGACTGATAAGGTTCTTCAAAAGGATACATTACGCGAGTAAAGTCTATGCCGATAGGTTGACTCAAATATGTCATGCCGAAATATCCGATCAAAGTAAGAATAAGTAGTGTAATTATGGTAAATTTCATAAGATTTCCTCTCTGATTTTAGCCCATATACATAAATCGTTTTATGCTTCTCTTGGGTGTTTTCTCAAATTCCTCCGGAAAGATTTCGAATTTGGTAATTAGCATATAGGGAGGTGTTTTCCGGTTCAGTTCAGTTCTGTTTCGTTCCATTATCTGTTGCATCTGTCCATCATCGATCTTTTCTTTATCTGCTGCTTCCATATTCGGGTATATCAGTGCAATAAGTTTTCCACCACGGTCTATAACAAGGGATTCCTGAACATAGGGGAGATTGTTTATTCTGGCTTCGATCTCTTCGGGATAGATATTTTTGCCGGATGCTCCCAGGATCATACTTTTGCTTCTGCCTCGGATATAAATGAATTTATCCTTATCGATAATACCCAGATCACCGGTATGAAGCCAGCCTTCAGGATCCAGAGCTATCCTGGTATCTTTCTCATTTTTGTAATATCCGCTCATTACATTTTCTCCCCTCACCAGGATCTCTCCGACTTCGGTTAAAGGATCTGACGAATCGATTTTAACCTCCATATTCTCTACAATTTGTCCTGTTGATCGGGATCTATATTTATCCCAGCCTGTATAACTGACGAGAGGCCCGCATTCAGTCATGCCGTAACCTACTGTATAACGGAATCCGATCGCTCTTAAAAACTTCTCTACTTCTTCATTAAAGGCAGCTCCACCCACAACTATTTCCCTGAAATTACCTCCAAAAACAGTAGTAAGTTTATTGTTAATTTTATGATAGATCCTTTTGCGGATAAAGCCAATTTTCAGAAGAAGCTTTATTGTCCCTTTGTTCAACATCGGTTTGATCTGTTTTCTGTAGATCTTTTCGATCACAAGAGGTACCGATAATATCAGTTGGGGATGAATATCCTGAAATGCTTTCATGATTATCTTTGGTGAAGGAATCTTGCTGAGGAAGGTTATATGACAACCCATTGTGGTTGGGAATAGAAATTCAAAAACACACCCGAATACGTGAGCTATAGGGAGAAAAGAGACTATTGTGTCACCTGCTTCCAAAGGCATCTTTTCCCTGGCAAATATTATGTTTGCCGATAAGCTGTTATGTAGCAGCATCACTCCTTTCGAAAATCCGGTTGTCCCTGAAGTGTATACTATTGCCGCAAGTTTATCATTTCCAATATCCGGTAATCTGAAATTATCTGCATCGATGCCTTTTTGAATAACACTTTCGAAAGATTCTTCAATTTTATCTTTTAACTGATCAATCTGTCGCTTTCGGCAAAATTGAAAAGTAAAGTCCTTTAAAGATATAACACCGATCAGATCCTGCATGTTTTTTTCATCAAGGTTTTCATAAAGAGAGTCAGCTGAAAAAAGCAGAAGAGAATCGGAATGGTTCACAATATGATGGACATCCCCGGGTTTGAAATCGGGGAGAATCGGGACAGCAACAGCTCCGTAACTGATCGTTGCCAGATATACTGATGCCCAGTTGATCGAATTTTTGCCCAGGATCGATATTTTATCACCAGGTTTTATACCCAGTACTCGATATAAAGAATGAAGGTAGAGAATTTTCTCAGCAAGTTGTTTATAAGTGATGGTCTCACCTCGATAGTTGGAAAAAGCTGCCAGGAACCAGTTTTTTCTGATACTGTTTTCCAGTAAATCTATAATATTGTTTTTTAACATAAGTTTCCTCCCTGCAAAATTAATGATAAAATTGCAGTTCTTAAATTTCTCGGCAAGTTTTTTCCAATATTTATACTGCTGATAGACTCAAACAGGAAGAAAATTAAAGGCTACTGCATTATCTGGGTTAAAGATTGTTCAGGATATCTGCGAATTTTTTGATTGCCCTGTCATCGATATTAGAATAACTAATAGTGACTTTCTTAATGATCCTGAGAGCTAGTTTATCCAGGAAAGAACATTTCTCGATTGTGATCTCGTCACCGAATAGACCTGTGACCACAGCATTATCATAGAGTTTCTCCGGGAAAGAATTTTTAAGCTGATCATCTTTTTTCTCATTCTGTTTACCGGAATTGACAAATAAACCGATTTTCTTCTTTGAAGTCAGTCGCTCATTCTTACAGGCGAATTTTGTCAATTGCTTCTGAACTTTTCCCAGATAGATCGAACCACCCAGAATGATCCTGTCAAAATCTTTGATGTCAGGTACGTTTTCAGTTTTCAGATTGATGATCGTGGTCTCACCTTGAAGGTGTTCTTTCAATTTTTTTGAGCTTTTTTCAACACTACCGTATTTTGTCGTGTAGACGATAAGATTTTTCAAAAATGGTTCCTTCTCTGTATAGATTAAGATTTTGTTGCACAAAGTTTAATTCTTCAAGGGTTTATAATCTAAATATTGCACAAAAATCAGGGAGAATTACTTTTCTTCTTTACCCATTAACTTGTTACTATATTCTTTAAAATCAATCGACATTCTTTTGAGATGACGGATTAGAGCGGTTTTTTTTTTATGCTTACTACTGATAAGAGCTTTATCGATCTTCTCCAGGAGTTTTTCCGCTTCAAAAGGTTTATAGATATAATCATATGCTCCCAGTTCAATAGCTCGAACAGCGCTTTCGGCACTGCCATAACCAGTGATCATTATGATCGGCAGGTCGCTGTCTATCTCTTTCATTCTTTCCAGCACTTCCATGCCATTGATCCCGGGTAACATTATATCTAAAAGAACCAGATCGGGTATTCCCTTTTTCACCTGTTCAATTCCCATTGTGCCCCACATAGTGTTGATTACTTCATAATTGTTTTCTTCTAGAAATCCTTTTAATGTGAGTTGCAGATTCTTATCATCCTCGACAATCAGAATGTTTTTCATAACCTAACCTTTTGTTAATTGAAACATATCATTATGATTTCATAAAATTGAATACCTATAAAATATACATTGAACTTTTCTGTCAAACTTTTAAATTTTGATATCGATGAAACATAACAGTATTATATGTATGAATAAAGGGTTCTGTATAATTGGGTGTTTTGCGTGAAAAGCAAAAAAAGTAAGTGTTTCTGTGCTACGCGATGAAAGAAAGTTCTTCTTTTGAAGAAGTAATAAAAATTCTATTTTTACATCTTCATTTTCTATCTTTGCTAGGAGTTGCGCTGTAAGTGGAACGACGCTACAATCTCTTTTATAAAGCAAACTCATCCCTCAGTCTACGCTCAAGCTTCCGCCTTCATTCAAATTACGGCGGATAAAACGGCTTGGCAGGGAGATTCTGGTTTTTTTTCTTTAAATAGGAAAAAAATTCTATTCTGTAGAATTCATTTTCTTCCGATAATAAATATGGAACGAGACGGAGCAAACCCTGCATTTTGCAATCGATCTTTCAATCTCTTTCCTTCTTCTTTCAAAATCTCTCAGATCAAATTTTTCTGCTCTGGGCTGATCCTGTAAACATATAAATATATCCTGTATCCTGAAAATAACAGTTTTCACTTTAGAGGCACGAAAAAGTTTGAGAGTACTCCAGTTTGGGAGTCTATGCGAACCTTTTTTAGAAATTCGATTCTAATGTTATTTTAATTGTAATTCACTCAAAGAAATTTTATCTGCTACTTCAATAAATTATATCCTGTAGGATATTGAAAGATTCTGAGATCAAATTCCGGCACGACGGCTAGAATATGATCAAAAATATCAGCTTGAATTGCTTCGCAGTTTGCCCACTCGATATCATCAATAAAAACATAGATCTCAATGGGAAGACCCGAAGAACCCGGTGCCAACTGTCTGATCAGAAATGTCATATTCATTTTTACATTCGGGTGATGTTTTAAATACTCACTGATATAAGCCCGTAAAATCCCTACATTAGTGAGATTTCGCCCGTTTATCAATTCGGAAGTGTCTATTTTATTAGCAGCATTGTATTCGGAAATTTCTTTCCTTTTGGAGGTAAGATAATTTTGTAAAAGCTGAAATTTCTCGAACTTCTTCAGCATTTCATCATCACAAAATCTAATACTTGAAATATCGATATTAATGGAACGTTTTATCCTTCGTCCACCAGATTCCTGCATTCCTCGCCAGTTTTTAAATGCGCCATCTACCAATTTATAAATGGGGATCACGGAAATAGTTTTATCCCAATTTTGGATCTTTACTGTGTGCAAAGCAATGTCGATAACATCTCCATCGGCGTTAAATTGCGGAACAGAGAGCCAATCTCCTATCTTTATAAGATCATTGAATGAGATTTGTAAACCGGCGATAAGAGAGAGAATCGTATCTTTGAATATCAGCAATAAAATTGCTGTCATTGCACCTAATCCACTAACGAAAACCCAGGGAGATTTGCCGAGTAAAACTCCCAGAATGATGACGCATCCCATAATAAAGAAGA
>JAUVIJ010000139.1 GCA_030592835.1 Candidatus Cloacimonadota bacterium
ACAGAACCTATTATCCGCATCTATGTTGAAAGTAGGAGTCAGGAAAGATCACAAAAACTTTGCCGGGAGACAATAGAAAAACTATTAAATTAGTAATCAAATGTTCTCAAATCTAATTATAGATCTTTTATTTAAACTTATCATTGCTAGGATTCTTCATGCTTTTCTAATGATTTGTCCCACCGAAGCTTTTCAGGTGATTTTGCCTTAGAGTCAAAAAAAAATAATCACACTAGTTCCCAAGCCTGTAAGGGTGATGTATATTACTCCTAGCTTGGAAATTGGAAAGGATTCGATCATTTCACCGGAAGTTTATTTAGCTCGACTCGAGTTCACAGAACCCGAGTCGGGTTAAATTATTAGATGAGCATGATGGAAGCAGGGGCTTCCGGAAATATTATGTCCCCAAGCTGGAGCTTAGGGACAAGGAGAAAACTCAAAAGAAAAAAGGCCTTCTTGCGAAGACCTTTTTATTATGGCTTCCGGCAACCGCCGGAGATTTGAACCCCCGTCCGGCTCCTGACGTATAACAATCAATTTAATCATTTTTCTAGTAAATCTCGTATGAAATTTCTTCCTTGATGACTTTTCAGTTCTTTCTCACGTCTCATGGCATCACGTTTACTCACGAAAGCCTCTTTATAAATCAAATTCCAAGGTCGAAAACTCTTCGACCACCCCTTCATACCTAGTTCATTATGATTCAGTAACCGCTTTCCTAAATTTGACGTGTAACCTATATAGATTTTGTCATATTTATCAGAATAAAGTACATAAACTGTATACATTAATTGTCCTTTAATAAAAAGGCCTTCTTGCGAAGACCTTTTTATTATGGCTTCCGGCAACCGCCGGAGATTTGAACCCCCGCTTGGTAAAAAAGGCCTTCTTGCGAAGACCTTTTTATTATGGCTCCTGAAGAGGGATTTGAACCCCCGACCTAGTGGTTAACAGCCACCCGCTCTACCGCTGAGCTATTCAGGATAATTTAACTAAAAATACTTTTTAAAAACCTTGTTTTTTGTGTCAACTCTATTTTATCAAGTGAATTATTTATTGACCTGGAAGGTCGTATCTCCCTTTTCGAAAAAAGCTATGATCTGTTTGATCGCTGCCAGACCAGCATTGACATTTGCTTCCTTGGTTTGAGCTCCCATTTTCTTGGGTGTGAAATAACAGCGATCTCCGAACTTTTCCAGCATTTCTTCTTTCTTTTCGGGAGCTATATCAGAAGCGTATTTAAGGTCTTCTCTATTCTTGAATACTCTTATCAATCCCTCTTCATCCACAACTTCCTTTCTAGCAGTATTGATTATAGCTGCTCCCTGTTTCATCATACCGATCAATTTCTCATTTATCGATTGACGGGTTTCCGGAACAGAAGGTAAATTCAATGAAATATAATCACAATTACGGTAAAGCTCCTCAACGTTATTTACTGGTTCTACACCTTCGGCTTTTATCAATTCCGGCTTAATAAATGGGTCATATGCAAATACTTCCATAGCAAATCCCTTCGCTATTCTAGCGATATTCCTACCTACATTGCCATAAGCATGAATCCCGATCTTCTTCCCCTTTAGTTCAGTTCCGGGTTTTCCATTAAAATGGCCCCTGGCAAGGTAAACCATCATTCCCAGAGCAAGTTCAGCAACTGCGTTGGAGTTCTGTCCGGGTGTATTCATTACTACTATTCCCTTTTCCGTCGCAGCTTCCAGATCAACATTATCATAACCGGCTCCCCCTCGAACTACAATTTTCAGATTATTACTGTTGGCAATAATATCTCTGGTTACTTTATCACTTCTGATAATAAGTGCATCAACTTCTTTGACAGCTTCGACAAGTTCATTCTGTTCAGTATACTTTTCTAAAAGGATCAATTCATAATCTGTATTTCTACAAATATCCGAAATCTGTTCCACAGCTTCTCCGGCAAATGGTTTTGCCGTTGCCACCAGTACTTTTTTTGACATATTTTCCTCTGGAGTTTTTTGTTTTAAATAGCTTTTTCACAGATTTTTCGTCAAGTATTATCGCCATAAAATAGAGAACAAAAAACTTGACGAGATTGGATGATATCAGGTTTATACATGAAAAATCTCAAGGAGCTGAAATGAAAAAAATCAGTGTCTATAAAATCATAAGTATATTGGCTTTTGTTGTGCTGGCATTTATTCTTATTCTCCCTCAAAAATTTAATGTTAATCGAAAACAGAAGACTGAAGAATGCGTCAGGAATATGAAGACCATTTATGAAGCTATAGAGGATTACATGCAAGAAAGAGAAGAAAATTTCACGGGAACTGCTCAAGATCTTATGAGAATGAACTATTTGAAAAAAACCTACGAATGTCCAGAAAATGGGGTTGGTGATAAATATTTCATGGAAGGAAATTTCGAAACGGGAGAAATAATTGTTAAATGTCCCCACGAAGTAAAATTCAAAGATCACGTACTTCCGGAAAACATTTTTGAATAAGTGATAGATCATTTATTAAGTTAACCTTCAAGGCAACTTGAAGGTTTTTTTATATAATGATGAAATATAAACAATTTCTTGAATATATCTATGCCAGACATTCCGGGAATGTTAAACTGGGTTTGGATAGGATTCAGAGTATTCTCAAGGTTATGGGAGAACCAATCCTGAATCTGCAAGGCATACATATTGCCGGCACAAATGGTAAAGGTTCCTGTGCCGCCATGTGTGAAGCGATGGCTCTTGAACATGGACTCACAACCGGGTTGAATACTTCCCCTCATCTGATCGATTACCGAGAACGATTTCGGATAAATGGTGAGTACATCGATTCTGATCTTCTGATCAGGACATATAAGAAATGGGAGAATATCCTAGAAAAATTCCAGGCGTCTTTCTTCGAGATCACAACTGCCATGGCATTTTATTTATTCCATCAGAAGAAGCTTGAATGTTCGATCTTTGAAGTTGGTCTGGGAGGAAGACTGGACGGAACAAGACCATTTAAATCAACTGTAACAGCAATAACATCAATATCTTATGACCATACAAAAAGCCTTGGGAATAGAATCAGAAAGATCGCTCTGGAAAAAGCCGGGATTTTGAAAACAGATACTCCTCTTGTTCTGGGCAGAATGTCCGCTGTTGCCAGGAATACGATCTTTAACCAAAGTCTCGATAAAAATATAGATGTATATCGTTTAGGGAAGGAATACACTATTTCAAATATTCGATTGAGTGACAAAGGTACGGTCTTTGATTACAGTATAAAGGACCTGGATCTGCCTTATTTGCGAACAAACCTACTGGGTGAACATCAAGCACTCAATGCCGGTGTTGCAATTACAGCATTCCTGTTATTTCTCAACAGAACTGGTGTTGTGCCGGATAAGAAGAAAATAAGGTCAGGACTGCTCAGAGTTAACTGGCCGGGCAGATTGCAGGTAATAAAGGAAAAACCGCTGGTACTTGTTGACGGAGCTCATAATGAAGAAGGAATAAAATCACTGGTCAGCAGTCTGGATAAAATTTTCCCAGAAAGAAAAAAAGTTTTTGTTCTAGCAATTTTACGTGATAAAAATCTAAGTAATATAATCGCTCGAATTTGTAAAAATGCAGATAAAGTCTATATTTCCAAAAATAAATCAAACAGGGCTGCAGAAATTGATCAGCAGGAAAAGTATGTTATAAAAAACAATACCAATTATGAAATTTATCCTGATGTAGTAACAGCAACTAACGAAGCTGTAAAAAAGGCAAATAGAGATGATGTAATCATTATTACCGGATCTCTTTATACAATTTCAGAAATCCTCGGCAATAATAATCTCAGATAATACAGAAGAAGTTAGTCTTCATGGTTTTCGATATATTCCTGCAGAATCATCTTTTTATTAATTTCCCAGATCACAGATATTTCCTGATTCCCTGAAGGAAAATTTATTTTCAAGGTGAAGGGGGGTTCATTTGAGCCCAATCCAAAGTGCTGTACAAATGAATGCTGATTAGTTGATCCTTTTCCTCCCTGCACTTCCCTGATCATAAGAAAATTCTCATTGGAAAGAGTCAACCGAGTACCGATCGCATCTGCATGATCCAGACCAATGATCTCAAACTGGAGCCAATTCCCAGAATTGACAGTATCATTTCTGAACAACTGAATCTTACCTCCTGCTGCTAGAATATCCAGATCACCATCATTATCTATATCCGCAAAGGCAACACCGTATCCGTTAAAATGCCGTACACCAGCCAGGTAAGTCACTTCCCTGAAAGTGTTATCCCGATTGTTCATATAAAGAAAAGATCTTCGTCCTTCATAAACATCATTGAGATATAGATCCAGAAATCCGTCATTATCGAGATCGCCCCAGGCAGGTTCGGAATGGGTTTCTTCAAAACGGATCCCTGCTGAACTTCTGATATCCTCAAACCTATAATCTGGAGCACCAGTGTTCTGATAAAGCATTGTTTTATTTGAAAAATCTAAATATCGGGGATGAGCGAGATTAGCACAGATAAGGTCAAGATCGCCATCATTATCAAAATCTGCCCATTCTGATCCGATTGTATGCCCCCACCAGCCATCGATTTCAACTCCGCTGACCCCAAGTTCTACAGCTTGATTTTCGAATAGATGTCCCTCTAAGTTTACCCAGAGAAAATTATCAGTTAATCTGTAATTGGAAACGAAGATATCCAGATCACCGTCGTTATCAAAATCTCCCATATTGACACCTCTTCCTGCCCGGTTCTTATTATCTGCAGGAATAAACCCTGATTCTTCCGTTTCCTCCGAAAATCTACCTTCTCCCCGACCCCAGAAAAATTGATCGGGAAAGTAGTTATGATCTTTCTCATAATTTGCCAGGTAAATATCCAGAAAGCCGTCCTGATTTAAATCGCCACATCCAAGGCCTTCGGTTGGAATACCATTATCAGAAATTGTACTATCGTTTTCGGTTCTAAAGAATTCGCCTTTTACATTCAACCAGAGTGATTCCGGATCTTTGGTGATGATATCAAGATCTCCGTCATTATCGAAATCTCCCCAGAGTCCGCCATTGGCTATAATGGTATCAGTAAATACCGAAGCGGTAACCTCGATGAATTCTTTCCCATAGATATTTCTGAACATCCTGGAACCATTCAGAAGGATATCCTGATATCCGTCCTGATCGTAATCACCCCAGGCAATTCTGGAAGCTCGGATACTATCTAAACCGGAATAAGCAGTAATATCAGTGAATACTACATCGGAATATTTCTTCTCTTTCCTGGCAAAATTGAGATTAGTATGAAAATCCAGATTTTCTTCTCTCAGAATACTTTGCAGAAGAGAATCAGACCTGGGAGTATAATAATTTCTAGGATCACCGGTTATCAGAGCTTCAATAGTCGCTCCGATTGCTTCCATATTCCTGTTTTGACCTCTTAAGGATTTGGCTAACTGATAGTAACATCTGCCCAATGTTGCCTCATCATCTACTGTTAAATCATTA
>JAUVIJ010000226.1 GCA_030592835.1 Candidatus Cloacimonadota bacterium
AGATTTACAATTTTCCTGCCTTCATGTTTCTGCGCCAGTTGTTCTATGGCTCTCACAGCATCGTTGAAACCGGTATTCCTGAGTAGCGTAATCTGCTCATTTAAATTCACATCTTCCCAGCTTTCCTGGGCTGTAATAAAATTGAACAGGAGAAGTGATAAACAAATTATAAGCAGCTTTTTCATAACTATTCCTTATTTAAGTATATTTTTTTCTCAACCGTAATTCCTGTCTCATTGATCTTAAACATTGCAGATTGATCTTCCCAGTCAATCCTGTCTAAAAATCCATAAGCCACCTTATCTCCAGGTATGAGGATATTAATATGATCTGCTGCATCCCTGAGAAAAACTTTTTCTGGAGTAAGTCCGATCAAATAGGAGTAATTCAGATTTGGATATTGCTCCTCTTCGACTAAAGCGATGGGTTCATGTACTCTCCTCAGGAAAGGATTATAATCAATATTAGTGTATTTGAGACTTCGAAAAGAATATTTGCCTGGATCTTCCGTAATTGAGGGATCATAGTAGGTCTGGAGATCTAAACGAAATTGGACTTTGTTTGTTTTTTTGATTATATTCTCATCACTATCTCCTGCTTCAGAGATATTGAGCGATTCAATTGTATTGAACATAATCTGATTTTCAATCTGGTAGATAAAGCTGTATAATGATTTAATATTAGCTTCACCTTCAATACTGTATTTATTAAAGAGGACGTTTTCATCCTCTGTATTACCGCTTCCCAGGAAATTAAAATTAAAATCGATATCCGAACAATACTTATCGCAGATATCCAGAAGATATAAATAGGATAAGCTGGGAGTATTTTCTTTCGGAATGATCTTACTGGTCTTTTCCGCTTTGATCAACAATTCATGATACTCTTTCTCTATCCGTTCTATATCATTGTAATCAGGATTTGTAATTTTCAAATTATCAAGTTCTTTTCTGCTGTTATCCAATTGATTCTGATAATTATCTTTTTCAGCTTTTAGTTTGGTATTTGAAACAACAAATCCAACAAGGACAAAGATCAGTAAAACTGACAGGATTATCGTATTTCTTACTGCATATTGCATTTTATTATCCTTTATAATTTGCGATTTTGTATCTTGCTAATTTGGAAAGTTCATTCTCCGGGTACAGTTTAACCAGTTTGTCCCAGTAATTCAAAGCAGTTTCGTAATCTTCAAGACGCTCAAAAGAATTACCTAACATCATTAAAGCATCCGGAGTCTTATATCCTTCAGAACCCAGGACAGTTTCGAAGTTATCAACAGCTTCCCTGATCCGACCCATCCTGTAGAGACATTCCCCGACAAAATATCTGGCATTGTAAGACCGGGGATGATCCGGGTAATCCTTAATGAATTGGACAAATTGATTATGAGCTATCTCTATTTCACCATTGAAATAATCTGCGAGTGAATTGCTATAGATGATGTCTATTTCTTTATTACTGATTTCAACATCGGGAGCATCAATCTCGATAGGTTTATAACTTTTAACAATATCGGGTATATGGGTCAAGTTTTTCCCCGCTAAGATGACTTCGGGATCTTCGTAGGAATAGGTCATCCCGAATAACCAGAGAGGAATATCTTCTATTTCGTAAGCTGTAATTGTCTCAATTGTACTGTTAGGAAAGAGTTTTGAAATTTCGATTATATTTCTTCTTCTGGTTGTATTACCGGTTATAAAAAATCTACCCAAGCGGCTTTCGAGATGATTTATCCAGGTTATCCTGTTATTCTTGAAAGAACGGGAAAAATTCTTGATCAGATAATGCCATTGGTTCTTATCCCCGAGTAAACGCGAAACCTTATCTATTAATATTTGAACTTCATTCATTTCCGCTTTTACCAGGTTAACCTGGTCCACAAGTCTAGTGACATGATTTATCTCTACCTGAACCATGGTAATATCTTTCTTCAGGATTGTTATATCCTGTTTGAGTTGCAAATTGTTGAATGTTCCCCACAAGGAGATAACAAATATGGCTCCCAGAACAGCGAATCCATGCCAGGCAATTTTGAAATATTTCTGGCTTTCTATAATTTTTTGGGGAAGGATATTGCTGGGGAAGAAATTCTCATTCTTGGGGTCCAGTATTTTCCAGGCTAAAGAGATTGGTATAGCATACTGAGCCATCAATTCGGGATTGGAGATTTCTTCTTCTACTTCGATCAGTTCAATCTCACTTAATTCCAGCCTTTTTGGTGGATCCCAGTAAAATCCTTTCTTCTGGAAGAATTCAACATCTTCATCGGAAACATCTTCTCCAGCTAAAATAACGTGCTGGGTAATAGGAGTATTGGATATATCCTGTTCCAGAATAACTTTGGAGTATATTGCCATTCGTTTTTTTTCAGGATCGGTTTCCGTGATGATTATGGGGAAGGTCTTAACGTGACTTTTTCCCTTCATAACGATACCAACAATATAATCAAAACCAATATAAAGCAGTGTTACAAAATCTTCGGGTGGAAATTCATAACAATTTCGAACCATGTTCATTAATGCAATTTCATTGGTTTCGATATGATCGAAAAGAAATCTGTTTTTGGAAATTGTCGGGTTAAGATCCTGTATAGCATCGAGCAACTCAAAACGTCCGCGATGTACAAAAGCCAATCCGGTTTCATTAGGATTTATTATGTAATCGAGGGAATAGTTCTTTGCCTTTATCTCTTCCTTGGATAGTAATTCGGACATTAGTTTTTTATCAATATTCGTGGTGGCAAAAGTAGAATCGAACTGGTAATAGGACACCTGCTCATCATTGGCAGTAATTGCTATTTTACCTTTTTCCAGAGGGAATGTCTGTAATAAAGCCTGAAGATCACTTAATCCTGACGGGATATTTTCCTGACCCAGTTCAGAGATAGTTTCGGGGATATCCATACCACCTTCTGCTGCAAGGTTGATCTCATCACTGGAGATCGACCCTGGTAT
>JAUVIJ010000214.1 GCA_030592835.1 Candidatus Cloacimonadota bacterium
GGCTTCTTCTTTATAAAGACCTGGATTACCTTGGAAACAGGATTAGAGCAAAAAATACTGCTGATCTGGTTTGGTGGATGCTGCATGAAGGCCAGAATTTTGCAGAAGAGATGGGTTATTCACCACTGCCAGTCCAGGCAATTGAAAAAGCGGAAAAGCTTTTAAAAGAATTATCTTACAATCAGGAAAAAATCTTGAAATAGATAAAATATTGTTTCGAGGAGAAATTAAATGTTAATTAAAAAAATTTCCGAATTAATGAAAAGTATACTGGAAATGGCTCGAATTGTTGAATATATGCTGGAACAAAGCATTCAGGGTCTTCTGGAAAAAGATAAGGATAAATTGGAGAAGATCTTTGAACTGGAAGAAAAGGTAAATCAAATGGAGATCGATATCGAGGAAGATTGTACAACTCTAATTGCTTTACATCAGCCTGAAGCCAAAAATCTGAGAACAATCCTGATGATCCTGAAGATGAATAACGATCTCGAAAGAATGGGAGATCTTACCATCAACATTGTTAAATGTTCTCTTTACCTGATTCAGAAACCTTTCTTCAAAAAACTTATAGATATTCCCGTAATGGCCGATGAAACCAAGAAAATGCTTGAGAACACTATCACAGCTTTCGTAAACGAAGATGTAGCACTGGCGAAACAAGTTTGTGTCAATGATGATGTAGTTGATGAGCTAAAAGAACATATTTTTCGCGTTCTCATCACCTACGTGCTCGATGATCCAACTTTGATCAAAAGAGCCTTTCATATCAATAAGATCTCGGCTAACCTGGAAAGGATCGCGGATCTTTCTACAAATATTGCCGAAGATACGATCTTCATGACAGAAGGAAAGATCATCAAACACGGATCGATCAAGAAGTAATTGTGAATAAGATCAAAGTCATGAGAGAAAAAGGGATCGATATATCTAGAAACAGAACCGAAAGTGTTTTTGATTTTTTCTCCGAAGGTAGAATCTACAATTTCGTTGTCACTGTCTGCGATGAGAGCAGTCGGGAAAAATGCCCGATATTTCCCAGAAGAGTTCAACGTCTGCACTGGAGTTTCCCTGATCCCGGAGCAATACAGGGTTCAGAGAAAGAGATTTTGGAAGGGATCAGGATTATTAGAGATAAAATTGAAAACACTGTTAAGGATTTTATCAGTCAGATAATTACTGAATTTAAACGTTAAATCTACCTGTAATAATACTTTACTCACAATTATTGCGATCTGATAAAATCTAATTTTTCTATAACTTCATTTATTCAAATTAAATATTTGACATATATTACAAAAGGCAAATAAATCCCTTCAAATTAAATAGAAAAGGTACTTGAATGATCGGAATGATTCTCAGATTACTTGGCTCCCTCGGCGTTTTCCTTTATGGGATGCGGGTAATGAGCGAAGGGATCCAGAAAGTTGCCGGGGATAAAATGCAGAGGATCCTCAACTACATGACCAGAAACCGATTTGCCGCAGTACTCACAGGTTTAATTTTGACAGCTCTGGTCCAGTCTTCCTCAGCAACCACTGTTATGGTAGTCAGTTTTGTGAATGCCAGTTTATTACAATTAACTCAGGCTATTGGCGTTATTATGGGCGCCAATATTGGTACAACTGTAACTACCTGGATAGTATCTTTTTTTGGTTTCAAATTCAAGATCACAGCTATTGCGCTACCTGTGATCGGAATAGGATTGCCATTTTTCCTTTCGAAATTTAAACGTCGGCGAGATTTTGGTGAGATCTTAGTCGGATTTGGATTACTTTTCCTGGGTTTATCATTTCTGAAGGAATCGGTTCCGGATATACAACAGAATCCGGAAATATTATCATTTCTCCAATATTATACAGATAAAGGATTTCTTTCTCTAATTATCTTCATAGCTGTGGGATCAGTATTAACCGTGATTGTCCAATCTTCCAGCGCCGCCATGGCTATTACTGTAACTATGGCTTTCAAAGGTTGGATCGACTTTCCGACTGCAGCCGCAATAGTGCTGGGTGAGAATATCGGGACAACTATAAC
Source organism: Candidatus Cloacimonadota bacterium (assembly GCA_030592835.1). Classification (GTDB taxonomy): domain Bacteria; phylum Cloacimonadota; class Cloacimonadia; order Cloacimonadales; family TCS61; genus JAUVIJ01. Next base: position 2,038 of record JAUVIJ010000214.1, read on the forward strand.
TGCTTATCTGGCTTCTATCGGAACCAATGTGAATGCCCGACGGGCAGCAAGAGCCCACCTGCTTTTTAATATTTTCGGTGTCTTCTGGATGGCTGCGGTTTTCAAATACTTTACAGATCTGGTTTATAAAATTGCTCCCTGGGATCCGTCTTTACGAGGAAATCTACCCCTTAATCTCTCCCTTTTTCATACAATGTTCAATATAACGAACACTATACTTTTCATAGGTTTTATTCCTAAATTATCGGCTCTGGTAGAGAAGATTGTCAAACCCGGGAAATGGGATCAAACCACACGATATACTTTGCAGTATATCTCGACAGGGCTGCAGGATACCGGTCAGATGAATATTGTAAATGCTAAAAACGAAATCAGTAAAATGTCGAATGTTACTGAAGATATGTTCAGATCTTTCCTTGATATTTTCTTTAATCCCAATAAAAAACTAGGCAATATGGTCGAAAAAATCAAAGAGCAGGAAGAATTGACCGATCAGATGCAGATAGAGATTTCCAAATACCTGGTAGAGTGTTCCAAAGAAGAACTCAGCGAAGCCAATATTAAAAATGTGAATGCGATGATGAGGATTATTAATGAACTCGAGAACATTGGAGACAGTTGCTTTAAACTCATCATCCTGGCTCAGCGGCGATATGACCAGAAAATAAAACTTCATGATAAAGCTAATGCTGAGGTAAAGGATTTTTCCGATCTGGTAATGAAATTTATCAAGTTCTATAAATTAAACATAAATGAACCTCTCCCACAGCATGATCTGGAGATGGCTTTTAAGATGGAGAGGAAGATCAACCGGTCCAGGGACCTGTTGAAACTAGCGGCACAAAAACGTCTACAGGATGGTGCCGATGTCAGTTCGGAATTGCTTTATATCGATCTTTTGAAAAATTTCGAACATATTGGTGACAATGCTCTGAATATTTCTCAAGCACTTCAGCAAATGGTATAATCATGCTATTTTACGAAGTTATTTCCCGTAAAGGAAGTAAATCTCCTGAAAATGAAGATTATCTATTAATTCCAAGCTCAGAAAAATTCAATCTTAATAAAAATGGATATATTTTCGTTATCTGCGACGGTATGGGTGGTCGTAACGCCGGAGAGGTTGCCAGCAGATTGTGTACAAACTGGTTTATAGAGGATTTTTATAGTAAGAAATGTACTCATGATGTCGACGTTTTTTTGCAAAATATGATCAAAGATATTAACA
>JAUVIJ010000111.1 GCA_030592835.1 Candidatus Cloacimonadota bacterium
ATCTTTGTATCGAAATCGACATTGAATTTATCTTCCAGGGATTTTATCATAGCAATGAAAAGTTTAGGATCACCGCGCCAAAGAAAAATATCGTTAAAGATCTTTAGATACTCAGTTCTTTTGTTCACTATTTCCGGATATGATTGCCTATTTAGAAGCAATAGCATATTCTGATCAGGATATTTATCTTTAATGCTCTTACCGAGATCGAAGCTTGATGTATCATTAATTCTCATTGTAATAATAATCAGGTCATATTCTCTGTTTTTCAGGATCTGAAAAATATCTTCACTGAATGTTGCTGTTGTAATTCTGGGAGCTGTGCTTAAATCCAATTGTCTATACTCACCATAAATCTGCTCTGATAATCTCCCATCTTTTTCAAGGACATAAGCATCATAAACGGTTGATATAAGTAGAATTTCCCTGATCCGCTTCTTCATTAGATTATGGAAACTATCATCCCCGAATTTGAATTTAGTAAAATAATAGTTGAGTTCTTCCAGATTCATATTTAACCCTTTTTATTTATAACCATTAAACAGTTTCTTCCGTCGATTTTAACTTTAACAGGATCAGACAATTGAAAATGTGTGAAAAATCCTGTTTTTCTTACAAGAGACTGTTGTTTCAGCCAAGTCAAATCTATGAAATCAATATCTGATTCGGAATAAACAGTGCAATATCCGATGTTCATTGTAGTCAGGTTACTAAAAAAATGAGTGCAATTCTGATTGCTGAAATTCAATTCTTCAGAGTTTAATTGTATTAATATCTTAGCTTGATCGATATCACTCCATTTGACTGGAATTCCCTGATAACGATCGAGAGTTCCCCAGTTTCCCGGTCCGATCAGGATATAGTTTCTCGAAGAAATTTTCATCTCTTCATTAATTTGTGCTAATTCTGTTTTCATCTTCAGAGTTTCATTTAAATTGAATTCTGCAAAATCCAGAAAGACAACATCTAATATTCCAGTGGTTTCACCATTTCCTAAACTCCTATGGGAAATCAGGAAAAGATCCTCCTTCTCAAGCTCATCCTCATCAATTACTATTGCTTCTGTATTCACAATCAACGGTCGGATTTGCAAAATGTTGAAGGATGATTTGAGAATTTCTTTTTCTCGTAACATGTTGATAGAAAACTCGATCTCTACCGGTGCACTAAATGTTTTTTCTCCTATATCAAGCAATTCTGTTATGATCATAATCAGAGAATCTTTAAACCGGGCAATTAACTGCTTCAGATTTATTTTTCCTTTATTCTGTGAGTAAAAATCGTTTTGCTGACTTTTATCATTCACAGTTTTGAGAAATACTTCCGATAATTCTCTGATTACGCCGTCACTAATCCCGATTTTTTCTACCCATAATTCCAATTTCTCAGGAAGATCTTCTTTTAAACCCATGTTCAAGGCATATAAACCGGATTGATCTCCATCTAATTCAGTATTTGTTTGTGAAAAATAACGGGAAATTTTCTTGAAATCTATTTTTACTACAGGTTCATTATTATTAATTGCTTTACCTAAACCTAACACGAAGGATGTCGATCCGGGCTCGATGCCTTGTTCAGAAGAAGAACCATATAAACCAGATTGGGCAACACCTGAAATCAATGGATAGAAATATCCTGAATGGTTCAATCCGATAACTTCCTGAATTAGAACGGCCATTTTTTCCTCTTCCAGTTTATAACTGATGCTTTCAATATAATTCCTGGCATTTCTTAAAAATACCGATGCAAAAACCAGTTTAATTGCTTTTCCCAAAATCTTCAGACGTTTTTCCGGATTTTTTTGATTATTAGACAATAGATAAGTTTGATAAATACCGGCAAAAGATTGGAATTGTGAGTCTTCAAGCAAACTTGAAGATCTGACTGCGAGAGGAAAGTCTACATTTTCAATCAGACAGCGGAGTTTATCAGTTAATAGTTGTGATAGATGGCCTTTAATGAATTTACTTTCAATCTCTTCATCTGTTTTGTCAGATAAATTTTCTTCTACTGGATTTTGCTTCAGGAAAATGTCGAATTCATCAGTTCCGATTATGTAGGTTTTGGGTATCTTAATCTCCCAGTTCTTGTACCTGTTTTTCCAATTCATCGCCGTAAGAAGAGAGTTTAAAAATGCGATCCCTCTCCCTTTTCCACCCAAAGATCCACCGCTCAACTGTAAAATCCTATCTTCAATTTTAATGGAATCGGGATCAAAAGCAATGATTTTTCCCCGGTTTTTATTTTGATTGACCTGAAATGATATTTTTATCAATCTGCTTCTCAAATCCTCAATAGTGAGATCTGTTTGCTCTTTAAGGATCTTAATTTCCCGAGCATAGAGAAATTCACCATGAGCTGTTAACCAAGTTGAAAAATGATTTCTGTTCAGATGATATGCTATGGAATTCCCAGGTATTGTATATAATGTCTCGATAAATCGGTTTAGATTTGATACTCTGTTGATTTCAATTCCACTAGGATCTCTAAAAATGAAATCACCAAACCCAAGATTTTCTATGATAAAATTACGAAGATCATTCAAGAGAGTATTTGATTTTTTATGGAGAAATTGAACACCTAATTCATTTGCCTTTTCTTGATTTTGCTTTTCTGAGGATTGTAATAGAATAGGACATTCAGCCTTTTGATCAAGAAGATATTTAATAAAATAAATACCAGCTTCAGGTTCGACTTTATTATTCCTCTTATAGCGGATATCAGATATCACTGCAACAAGATAATCCTTATATTTGTCGTAGATCTCTACAGCTTCCTCATAAGTATGGCAGAGCAGGACTTTAGGACGCCCACGCATTCTGCGTCTTTTATTGATATCATCCAGTTCCTCCCCAATAAGTTTCTCAGTTTGTTTCATAATCTCTGCATATAGAAGGGGATGAAACATTGAGTAATAATGAACAGAATCTTCAACCAGTAAAATAACTCTTACCAAGCCCTCTTTAGTATCGTTGGCTACATTCCATCGGTCTTCCACGTATTTGATCATGGTGAGAAAGATCTTGCTGTCACCGCTCCAGATAAAAACATTATCTATATACTGCATTTTCGGGCTGTCTTTATCAATTAATGCCATATCATTGGAAACATTTATTAACAGGAGTATAGATAATTTTGGATGGTTTTCTTTGATGATTTCACTTAGTCTGAAAGGACCGATCTCCCCTATTCGCATCATTGTAATAACCAGATCGAATTTGCTGGTTTCAAGTAATTTCAGCGCCTGCTCCCCAGTGGGAACATTTGTTATTCGGGGGGATGTACTCAGATTCAACTGCCTGTATTCTCCATGGATTTGTTCCGATAATCTTCCATCCTGTTCAAAGATAAAAGCATCATAAAAAGTTGATACAAGAAGAATTTCACGGACTCTTCTTTTCATGAGGTTATGAAAAATATCTTCTTCATATTTTAATTTATCATAAAAATATTTAATCTCTTTTACATCCAATCTATCCCCCCGGATTAAGGATAAAACCCTATTTATTATAAATATTGACCAAAAAAAATATTGTCAAGACAATGTCCAAAATTTATTATATTCTTTTTTTAAAAAGAATTTACATAAATAGTTTTGTAATAAGTACAAATATTATGGAAGGTTTATGAAAACTCAAAAGACCGTTATTTTGATTATTCTGTTCATGACATCTACTCTGATTTCTTCAGATTTCATACCGATTTCCTGGAATCAACCTCAGATAATATCAAAAATAGGTTTATCCCACCTTTCTCAACAGATCGATGAGAATAAAATAATCTCACCTCTGAATGAATGCTCAGCAAAAAAATCAGACTTTGCTCTTTCTTCCTGGTCAAATTTTAAAAAATCGGTTTCAAATTTCTTTTCAGTGAAGGATCAATCATGCTTTCTTTCCTATTATCACAAATCAGATCAACAATTGAATGCATATTATAAGCTTTCTTTATATTCAGGGTTTGATTATTCTACTTCACTTGAGAATGAATCAGCGATTTATCAATATAATGGTGTTTTAACGGTTGGGAATATCTATGACAAACTTTTTTTCTATACTAAATGGTGGTCAGGCTCTTTTTCCGGAGATCATGACTATTTTGATCCAGCTTTCGATTTTCTAGATAGCTGGACTCAGAAATCAGATGATGGAAAAAAAACATACGTTGATAATTTTTCGGGAAAACTTTTATATAAACTACCTGTAGGAGCAATCTCTTTAGGTCGAGGAAAATATCAGATAGGAAACAACATTGGTGGAAGTATTATCCTTGATAATCAAACCAACGATTATGGCTATTTTGGGGCATCTCTGCAATTAGGTAAACTGGAATTCTCACTCCTGCACGCCACCTTGATACCTGACAGTATGTCAAATAATACAAACAATTCACTGAAATATAATGATAAATACTTGGCAGTTCATAAGATAGATTGGGTTCCGTCACCAAATTTACATTTTTTTTTGGGAGAACATGTTTTATACGGAAACCGAGATATCGATCCTGGATATTTACTGCCTGTCGCCTTTTACAGAGCGATTGAGCATAATCTTAGAGATCGTGATAATGTTTTGATATTTTTAGGTTTCAACTATAATGTACATTCCAATGTGAAATTTTACTTTAACTTCATATTTGATGAATTATCAAAGAGTACAATTTTCGCCAACTGGTGGGGTAATAAATATGCCTTTCAAGTAGGATCATCCTTTGCTTTGAGGGATGATGAACAATCTTGTCTTGTTATTGAAGTTACCGGCATAAGGCCCTGGTTATATACACATAATATTCTAGAAAATAAATTTTCTCATGATGGAAGATCTTTGGGTTATCCCGGAGGAAGTAATTTAATTAATGTTTCAACCGAAATTAATCTACTCCTCAATGAGTACTGTTCTTTTCTTATCAATGGCAGTTTCTCCAAACAAGGTAATGTTGGAAATGACTTTTCCATAAATTATGATACCAGACCTTCCGATAATGCTTCCTGGCTGGAGGGAGATATTTCAGATATATATCAGATTACAGCTCAAACTTCCATACATCCGATAAATCATCATAGTTTAATGATCGGAATCCGTCTTAAAAAAGTAGAGAACACAGAACTGGATAAACAGGTATATCTGAGTTACCAAGCCAGATATTAAAATGGATATATTCGTTCTGATCGTCTGCCTGTTTCTTTTTATCCTATCACTTTCAATACTGAATAATAAAATTCTAAAGAACCCGCAAAAAAGAAAATATTCTGTTTTAATCGCCTGTAGAAATGAAGAACAAAATCTCCCCCTGTTATTTAATTCTCTTCAGAAAATTGACTATCCCCATGACTTATTTGAAATAATTATAGTAGATGATGCTTCAAGTGATAAATCCTTATCACTTATTAAGGCTTTCTGTCTTCATAGATCGAATTGTTCATATTATCATCTTCCAAAAAAAAATAAAGAATATAAAGGTAAGAAAGCTGCACTCAAGATTGCTGTTGAAAAAGCGAGATTTGATAATTTTCTCTTTACTGATGCTGATTGTGTAGTATCATCTGAGTGGATTTCCCATTACAATAATTTTTTATCCGATAAAACAGGTGTAGTCTATGGCTATGTTATTGAAAAAAATCCTCAATTTATTAAAAGTATGCTCAATCTAATAACTGCTGGCATATATTCCTCAACAGCAGGATTAGGTATCCCATTTACTGCTTCTGGAGGAAACATGGCTGTTTCCAAATCTGCTTTTCTTGATGTTGGAGGTTATGAAAAGATAAAAAACCATATTTCCGGTGATGACAAACTGCTTATCAATCTTATTCGAAATCGCAAATGGAAAATATCGTTCAATATATGGAATGATATTCAAACACAACCCCTGAAAACCAAACGAGAGCAATTGAATCAAATCAAGAGAAGATACGGTAAATTTTTCATGTCTCCCTGGTTTTTTCAAATCATTTCAATTTTTATCATGCTCTTTTATTTATATTTACCAGTCGCTATTATTCTGAATTCTATTATAAACTTGTACATTTATCTAGCAGTTTCAACCTTTTTTTATTTACTACTCATTATGAAATTACAATTGAGGTTCGACATCCGGGTATTTTTATGTTTACCTTTAATCCCTTACTTACTTATCTACTATTCTATTCTGGGAATTTTTATCAAATGGGATTGGAAAAAGAACTAAGTAATTGGGATACCGTACGAAAAAAATACCCCTGATCCAGTAATTCGGGTATAAGCTGTGATAAAGCCTTAACTGTTACTCCACTCTGTTCAAGACCATCATGAAAGGGTAATATTACTCCAGGTTTGACTTGCTTTCTAATTGCATCAGCTAATTTATCGGCTCTCTGAAATCTAAAATCCTTGATCCTGTGACTGGACATAATAATTTTTTTTCCAATTGGCTTTCTCTGCAATAATAAAGTTATAGGAATATGGAAATATGGAGGCCTGAATAAAGTGGTTTCGGAAACTCCAAGACTGAGAAGTACTTCATCAGTCATTTTTATTTCAGTAAGGACTTGTTCATAGGTTTTTAATAAATAACTTTGGTGGTAATACCCATGATTACCGATTTCTTGCTGCTGATCTGAAATATCTTTAACAAGCCCGGGAAATTTTTCTATTTCGGCTCCTGTCAAAAAAAAAGTGCAATTAAGATTATATTTTCCAAATAATTGGA
>JAUVIJ010000041.1 GCA_030592835.1 Candidatus Cloacimonadota bacterium
AACTGAAGCTCCCCGATCCTTAAAGGAACCGGTTGGAAAAGTTTCTTCCCGCTTTAAGTATATTTGTTTGTTATTCAGTTCAAACTTTACGATCGGTGTAAATCCTTCCTGAAAAGATACGATATTGGTAGAATTATCTAATGGAATTGCTTCCAGATAGCGCCATAAATTCTTTTTCTTTGTTCGATCTTCTCCCACGGAAATTCAGCAGTAAAACTGATATCGAGTAAACCTCTACACTGACACCGCCAGATAGGCTTGTTCAAGCCATACCGGATACCGCATTTACTACAAATCAACTCATTCATGAGGTTTATAATTTGCTTCTTATCAGTTCTACAAACTCCTCCACATCATTTCGGGTTGTATCATAGGAGGTCATCCACCTTACTTCTGACCTGTTTTCATCCCAGATATAAAAGAAAAACTTCTTTTGCAGATCATCAATTATTTCTGCCGGGATCAAGGCAAATATCCCGTTCGATTCTACTTTTTGAGTAATGGTAACTCCTGGTATTTTTGTCAGTTTTCCAGCCATCAATTTTGCCATTTCATTAGCATGACTGGCATTATTCCGCCAAAGATCGGATCCGAGAAGTGAAATGAACTGGGCAGCAACGAATCTCATTTTAGATCCTAACTGCATTCCCTGTTTCCTGATATATTTGAAGTTGAGGGATAATTCCGGATCAAAGAAGATCACCGCTTCACTCAGCATACCCCCATTTTTTGTTAAGCCGAAAGACAAAATATCTACACCACAAGCTGTAGTCATATCTCTCAATTCACAGTTAAGGCTTACTGCAGCATTGCATAATCTGGCTCCATCCATATGCAGGATCAGACCACTATCATGAGCAAAATCAGCGATCTGTTTGATCTCTTCCGGTCGATACACAGTTCCCAATTCCGTAGCCTGTGTCAGAGAAATAACTCTTGGCTGGACATGGTGTTCAAAACCAATACCATGCAAGTGCTTTTTTATGAGATCGATGGTAAGTTTACCATCCCGAGTTTTTATAGGCAGTAATTTACAACCAGTGAATTTTTCGGGCGCTCCACATTCATCAACATTGATATGAGCCGTTTCGGTACAGATAATTGCCTGAAAAGATTCCGTAATAGTATTCAATCCCAGAACATTCGCTCCCGTCCCGGTAAAAACAAAATATGGATCGATCTTCTCACCAAAATGCTTTTTAAGTATTTCCTTCGCTTTTGCAGTATAGATATCATCCCCGTATCCGATAACATGCCCGGAATTCACAGCTTCGATCGCTTTTAACACTTCCGGATGGACACCGGCATTGTTATCACTGGCAAATCCACGTTTGATTTTATTCATTGCTTTCTCCTGATCGGTCATTGCTAAGCGGAATTCCAAATTTTGTCAATCTGTAGATAAAAAATATGCATCCCCCGAAAAATTTCAGAAATGTTGAGTTCTATATATTAAATCACAAGCAACAAAACCCAAAAAACAAATAAATTCCAAATAAAGAATGTCGAAATAACAAACGGGTAATACTTTTTATCTGTTTTGAATTTGTAATTTTGATCATTGTTATTTATTTATGATTTGTTATTTGCAATTTGGATATTGGATATTTGTACCCACTCAATTCTTTATAAAACCTCTACTGCATTATCTGGGTTAAACTATATACCTTCATGATTTTCTGGTGATGAATGATAGATTATAAAAAAAGGGCAGACAAATGACCGCCCTGAATAGATTAGATAAAATCTACAAATCTTTATTCATGCTTGTAGAGATGTACATCTGTTTGAGGATACGGTATAGAAATATCATTTTTATCAAATTCCATTTTTACCAATTCTTTCATATCAAAGTTTACATTCCAGTAATCAGTTGAATTCACCCAGACCCTGAAAACAAAATTAACAGAACTATCGCCCAGGTCAGAAACAGCCACCTGGGGAACCGGATCCTTTAAGATCCTGTTGTCAGCATTAATTAAACCCAGCATTATTTCCTTAGCTTTCTTGATATCATCCCCATAACCAATACCAAAAGTAAGATCGACTCTGCGTTTAGGTTCAGTAGAATAATTTACCAGGCTGGAGTTGGATAAGTTCCCATTGGGAATGACTATGGTTTTATTATCCGGAGTCTTCAGTGTTGTGTTAAAAATCTGGATTATATGAACTGTTCCTGCATGCCCTTGAGCTTCAATATAATCTCCAACTTTATAAGGTCGGAACAACATGATCAGAACTCCTCCGGCAAAATTTGCCAGACTGCCCTGCAAAGCCAGGCCTACTGCCAATCTGGCAGCACCGAAAATAGCTACAAACGATGTCATCTTGATACCAAGCATCGAAATAACAGTGATCCAGAGCATGATTTTCAAACCAATGACTACAATGCTTTTCAAAAAATGCTTGAGGGAAATATCCATTTTTGATTCTGGAATTTTTTTAAAAACAAGTTTTACTAATCTATTGATTATCCATAAGCCTATTACAAGGGTCAGGACAGCTACTATCAGCTTTGGACAGTAAAAGAATAATTGTTTTAATCCTTCATTCAATAATTCCTGAAAATCAATCATAAATGTCTCCTAAAATTTAATTTATGAAAATTTATCTAAAACTAACTTTTAAGTAAATAAAACAAATCATCACTTTGTAGTAAAGTTTATAAAAAAAGCACCCTTGCGGGTGCTTTTCAAATAAATAAAATATATTTACCTTTTAATTCCTACATATTGAGCATCTCCAAAAGCAAGAATTGGGAAGAAAATGAATCCGAGAAGTATCAATCCGACACCAAAACCAGTATCTTTACCAAAGGCTCTGGCGAAATCGATCAAAACGATAAAGCCAATGATGATATTTACAACGGGTACGAAAAAGAGAATGATCCACCAGATAGGACGATCAACTATTTCCAGCATCAGGATAATGTTATAGATCGGAATAATACTTCCCCAACCCGGTTTACCAGCTTTAACAAAAACCTTCCACATCACAATCACATAAAAAACTGCAAATATGAAACAGAGTATAAAATATCCGGTACCCCAGGTAGCAGCACTTTCATTATACATAATTCCCCCCTTAATTGTAGTAATTCAAATTAAGCTGAATAAATTTAATTATGTCAAGCTTTTTAGAAAGGATACATGTATCTTCCGAGAAAATTTCAAAATCGTTGAATTCACTATATTTTGATGAATAGTAAGAAAATTTTGCTTAGAGTATTAATTTTCATTTCTTTTGTGCCGATCCGCCTTCATTCGGCAATTACCGGATTACGACATAAAGTAGGTCTAACAGCATCTTTCATTCGTAATATGTAGGTGATGTTAATCAACATCACCTGCGAGTGACATATTTCCTTCTCGATATGAAGATTGTCCTCATAACGCTTAAAGAAGATTCCTGTGTTCTCAAAAAAACTTGGGAACTAGAAGGGCACCACTAAAAAATCTTAACACGTTATTTTCTAAATAGATTCTATGAAATAAATACACAAACAACAAAATCCAAAAAACAAATAAATTCCAAATAAATAATATCGAAATAACAAACAAGCGATGCTTTATATTTTTTTTGGGAGATGTGTATTTTACAAAGGATAACTATTAACTTACAGGTTTTTCACCGCCATAATAGCAATACCGATCAATTTAGTATCTACCGTGGAATCCTGATTGATCAGGATCGGGGAATATTTAGTATTGAAAGGCGATAAAAGGATCTCTTTCCCTTCCGAAAACAGTTTCACTTTTTTCAGTGTTACATCTCCATCAACCCTGACCACGCAGATCCTGTCGTTGACCATATCCCCATGATCATGGTGTTTAACGACAACGACGTCTCCATGAGAAATATAAGGATCCATACTATCGCCATTGGCCAGAAAAGCAAAATAATCCTTGAAATCACCAGGCAGGGAAAAAGAATCGATGAGAACATAATCTTGAGGTTCCGCTATTTCGATCTCCTCCGGAGTGCCACAACTGACAGCAGCAACTATGGGAAGATTATAATATTGCCTACCCCTGATTTCCCTGATATTATCACCTGTAAATATCGGACCATTTCCAGTGAGCAACCAGTTGATATTCACGTTATATGCAGAATTTATCTTCTTTAGAAAACTATAATCCGGAGTGGTTTTATTCTTTATATAACGGTTGATCACGACATTGGAAGTACCGATCATTCTAGCAAGACTGGTCTGGGATAATTCAAGTTTGTTCAATAAACTTCTTAATCTTTCACCCAGCGACATAAAACCTCCTTTAACTATTAAATAAATTTCTTATAAAATTATTAACTATCTATATAACTACCCTAACTCTTTATACTAATGAAGTAATATAGGGGCAATACCAAAATCTATATAATATTAACTCTGTGGTTAAAATAATTATTGACTTTTTATCTGTCCAGTTAAATCTTTGTTACAGAAGATTTTTTCTGGTAATGATCGGATTCGGTCATCGGGGAGGAGATTATAAAATATCAATCCTTAAAGGTAGATGATACAATCGGTGAGATTTATTGTTTCGAAAAAAAATCGGGTTTATTGCGTCCCCTGATCGGTAGTGAAATTGCGGCCGGGTTTCCTTCGCCTGCTCAGGATTATATAGAATCCACTCTGGATCTGAATGAGCTTTTGATCGAGCATCCTACGGCTACTTTTTTCGTCAGGGTCCAGGGTTTTTCCATGGTTAATGCCGGCATTAATCCTGAGGATATTTTGATAGTGGACAGAGCAGTTGAGCCTACTCACAGGAAGATAATCATTGCTGTTCTGGACGGTGAACTTACTGTGAAGAGGCTGGAAATAAAGGGAGATCTCTGGTTTCTGGTACCGGAAAATCCGGAATTTTTATCCCTGGAGATCACCGAAGACATGGATTTTCAGGTATGGGGAGTTGTTACTTACTCCATCCACAAAATACGCTGATCTCAAGGAAGGCAGGAGAATGTCCATCCCCAGGTTCGCTCTGGTAGACTGTAATAATTTTTATGCTGCCTGTGAGCGGGTTTTCAATCCTGAACTCGAAGGCAAACCAATTGGTATTCTTTCCAATAATGATGGTATCATTGTCGCTCTTTCCAATGAGCTCAAAGAACTGGGCATAAAAAGAGGAACTCCTGGTTTTAAGATCAGGCATCTGCTGAAGAAACACGATATTCACCTGTTTTCCTCCAATTACACTCTTTATGGTGATCTGTCCAGCCGGGTCATGGAATCCCTGGCAAAATTCACACCGGACCTGGAGATATATTCGATAGATGAAGCTTTTCTTTCCCTGGATGGTCTGGAACACCTTGATCTCAATGCTTATGGCAGAGAGATAAGAACAACTATTAAGCGTTGGCTAGGATTACCTGTTTCCATCGGTATCGGGCCTACCAAGACTCTGGCTAAAGCAGCGAATCACGTGGCAAAACGACGGAAAGAGCTTAAAGGGGTTTTTGATATCACCGGACATCCAGAATTTGAGCAGATACTTACCTCAATAGATGTAATAAATATCTGGGGAATAGGATTTCAGTATGCCAAATTACTCCATAGAAATGGTGTCCACAATGCCTGGTTGCTATCCCGGGCTCCTCAACGCTGGATAAAAAAGAGAATGACGATCGTGGGTCTGAGAACTGTCATGGAATTAAACGGTATTTCCTGCATTGATCTGGAAGAGAAGGCAGCTCCCAGAAAAGAAATAGTGTCATCTAAATCTTTCGGTAAACCGGTCACAACGCTGCAGGAACTGCAGGAAGCAGCTTCCAGCTATTGCATCAGGGCGACAGAGAAATTAAGAGAAGAAAAACAGGCGGCTTCCCAGATAATGGTTTATCTGACTACCAATCGTTTCAAAAACGAGCCTCAATATGCCAATTTTCAGTCAATACGTCTACCTCTCCCCTCCGCTTATACACCCGATTTTCTCAGCGCTGTCAAAAAAATCCTCAAGTATATTTACCGTGAAGGCTATAAATATAAAAAAGTCGGAGTGATGCTCTCTGATATAATTCCACGGGAAATGGTGCCCCTGGATTTTTTTGCCCCAACCTATCTCGACGACAGACGGCTGACAATTATGGAATGCATGGATAATATTAACAGAAAAATGGGAATGAACAAACTCACATTTGCCGGTATTGGTAAAGCCCGGAATTGGAAAATGAAAAGGGAAATGCTTACACCTCATTACACCACCAACTGGAAAGACATTCCCCTGGTAAGAGCTTGATTAAAATGATGGAAGAGGAAAGGAAGATACGTAAGATAATCCATGTGGATATGGATGCTTTTTTCGCCGCAGTCGAAATCAGAGATAATCCTCAATATAAAGGAAAACCAGTGATAGTTGGCGGTCAACCTAATAGTCGGGGTGTAGTATCAACCTGTTCTTATGAAGCAAGAAAATATGGTATTCACTCGGCTATGCCATCTTCCCATGCTTATCGTCTCTGCCCTCATGCCATCTTTGTCAGAGGAAGATTTGAAGCTTACAGGGAAGCTTCAGAACAAGTAAAAAAGATTTTATCCGAATATACCGATCTGGTGGAACCGGTCTCTATCGATGAAGCTTATCTTGATGTAACTATCAATAAAATGAAGATGAGGTCGGCAACCGCAATTGCCCGGGAAATCAAGGATAAAATCAAAGAGACGACCAAGCTTACAGCATCGGCGGGAGTATCCTATAATAAGTTTCTGGCCAAGATCGGATCGGATCTGGATAAACCTGATGGTCTGGTGGTTATTCCTCCGGAAAGAGCCAAGGAAGTATTGATGAATCTGCCTATAGGTAAATTTTATGGGATCGGTAAAGTCTGCGAGCAGAAGATGAAAAAACTTGGGGTCAATAACGGTGCTGATCTGAAAAGGTGGAGATTAAAGGAACTTATCAGACATTTCGGAAAAGTTGGCAACTTTTATTACCATATAGTTAGAGGTATCGACAATCGTGAAGTTCAAGCACATCATATCAGAAAATCTATCGGTATGGAAAGAACCTTTTCTAAAGATTTAGATGATAATGAAAAGATGCTCGAGTATTTAAAAAAGTTCTGTTCCAGGATCAGTGAAAAGATGAAGGAAAAAGAAATAAAAGCCAGAACATTCACCCTGAAAGTGAAATACGCCAATTTTGATCTCACCACCAAGAGTATTTCCTTTCCCGAGGAAATCGATGATGAAAAGATATTCTATTTCTTTGCCAGGAAATTATTACTTGATACTCTTATTAGAAAATGTAAAGTCAGACTTTTAGGAGTAAGTATGTCAAATCTCGAAGATAATAACAGTAATAATGCAAAACAGATAACTCTATCCTTCTACGATTCTTTTCCGGCATTCGTTGATTAAACCCAGATAATGCGGTAGAGGTTTGATTAAGGGTAGTAATATTTTATAGGGTGATGGGTTACAAAATTTTCCTGCATATCATAAAGATATTCAGAAACAATTTTGTAGTTCACTCACACATAAAAGAATGCTGCTATTTAAAAAGATCTACTGCATTATTTGGGTTAAAATAAGGAGTTTGTCATGTGTGGTAGATTTGCAATATACAGCAGTGTGGAAGCAATTGTGGATTATGCTAAAACCATTAATAGAATAGAAAAAATTCAGGCGAATTACAATGTTGCTCCCGGTCAGAATATTCCGGTTGTATTATTCGAAGATCAGGGCAGGATAATTAAACTGATGCGGTGGGGTCTGGTTCCTTTTTGGGCAAAAGAAGCAAAGATGGGATACAGGCTGATAAATGCCCGTGCTGAAACCGTTGCCGACAAACCCAGTTTTCGGCGTGCATTCAAAAGAAATCGATGTTTGATCATAGCCAATGGTTTTTATGAATGGAGAAAATCCGATAAACAGCCTTATTATATCTATCCCCGGGATACAAAATTGTTCGCTTTCGCCGGGATCTGGGAAGAATGGAATGATCCGGAAGGACAACCACTGCATACCTGTTCAATCATTACTACAGAACCAAACGAATTTATGAAGAAAATACATGAAAGAATGCCTGTTATCTTACCACAGCAGGACGAGGATTTCTGGATATCATCAGAAATAAGATCACCGGAAATACTACTGTCCTTGTTGAAGCCATTTCCCGGTGCAATGGAGGCATATCCGGTTTCCAAAGAAGTTAATTCGACTAGAAATAATCATCAGAAACTGGTAGAACCTGTAAACCCAGATAATGCAGTAGAGATTTATTAAAGAGTAGAAATTGATTTAATAAAACTTGCCTATATAGATCGATTTTCTAATTTTACTAATAAGATATTATGATAGGAACATTTATAAATATAATCGCTATTTTGATATGTAGCACATTGGGAATGATCTTCAGGATCAGGGTAATGAACATGCTTCCGGCTCTGATTACTTCAGCTTGCCTGGCAGCAATATTTATTTAAAATGATCAATATCAGACAATTATCATGGGATCAGGATACCATTGAAGCAGCTATAAGACAACAGCGTAGCCGGAATTCATTATTCCTTGTGCCGACCAACCTAAATAAAACAAGAGCTATCTCGTATTACCAGACGGACTTAAATTTTTGTAGAGATTCATTTTTAACTCTGGAAGAATGGAAAGATGATCTTTTCTTATCCGGAGAACCCCTTCTGAAAGAAGACAAGAGATCTCTGGCTCTATATATCAGTCTTTCGGCTGATGACAGAAAATTCTTCCGTCTGAAAAACTATTTTCAAGCGATAACTTTTATTAATGATTTTTTTAAATTCTGGGATGAGATAATCGAGGAACAAATTGACGATGAGGAAGTATTCAAAGTTATCCCCGGAAGTATTGCCGCTGATAACTGGCAACTTAATGAATACAAAAGACTGCTCAAAATCCGGGATCAGTATCAGAGATTTCTGCAGAGAAATCATTTTAATGACAGAATTTTCCTGAGAAACCTGGATAATCTGGATAAAGACCTACTTAACAAACCTGATAAACTGGTGTTAATAAACCAGTACTATTTTACTGCCCTGGAAAAGGAACTGATCAGGACATTCGAGAAAGATGTAATAATCTATTATCAGCATCCCGCAACAAATATAAACGCTGAAAAGCTGGATATTGCTGTGCCGATCAAGGCAGTTGATATTGTGGATTCGAATATAAAAAATATCGAAGTAATAACAGCACCTGATGAATTTTCCATGGTATTTAATACCTTCGAACTACTGGAAAAAGAATCCTGTCAGCAGATAGTTGATATTGGATTTCAAGAAAGAGAATATTCCAGTTTTTTTTCACCACTGAACTTCAAGGTCAATGATTCAATCTCATTTACCGGAACCTCTTTATATATATTCCTGCAGCATTGTTTAAAAATTATTTCCAGTATAATTAATGAATCCGATAAGATCAAACTATTATTTTCTTTATCACTGTTTCAGGAGAGTATGCAATCTCCGGAGTTCAGTAATTATTTTCTGAATGAGTCTGAATCTTTTCTGGGAGAGCGGATCAATAAATATCTCCACAAATTAAAACTGAAAGAATATCAATATTTAGATCTTCAGGGTGTGTTTTTGAAATTAGAACCTGCTGAGAAAGAAATCGAATCAGTATTCAACAATGTTTTTACATTTTTTAACAAACTCATCGATATTAAATCTATCGCAGCCCTGACCGGTTTTATTACTGAACCTGGTGGACTGGATATAACCCGTGTGATATCAAAAGAGGAAACGGAATGTTCGAACTTACTGGATATTTTTCACGAATCCTTTTCTGATTTTGTGACCCTGGAGAAAACCGGGTTCATGAAGAAAAAAACAGTAATATTCGGAATGGGACCCGGGAAAAAAGAAGATATCAATGTATCTGCCGGAATACTTAAACTATTCCTGGAATACATTAAATCCAGGCGAATCACCTTTGATCTTAAATATGTTAAAACCAGGGTCAAAATATCTAATTTAGCCGACACCAGGAATATGAAATTCGATAGTATTATTATTCTCAATACTGTCGAAGGTATCCTTCCTTCCAATCCCTTATCACCCTTTTTGTTATCCGAAAATCAACGCAGGAAACTGGGATTAAAAACCTACGAAGATATCAAGAACAGGGAAAAATATTATTTTTTCCGTTTACTGGCTCAAACAAAAGAGGTTTTTATTCTCACTCGACAAAGTTCCACAGAAAACGTTGAATTAAGTTCTTTCCTGGAGGAATTACTCCTGACTTTTACTCCTTCCAGAATAAAAACAAAACCCGCTTGCTCTGTATCATATGAAAAAATATTATTAAATTACCTGAAACCTTCTCCAGATTTCGGACCTGCTGATTTCAAGAATTGCAGTGCTAAAGAATTTTATACGATTCCCTTTGATAGAAATTCCGAATTCAATAATGATTTTATTCTCAGTTTTTCAAGCTGGCAGCAATTAAAAAGAAATCAGTTTTTATATTATCTTATTCAGAAAATAGGAAACTATCAGGATAAAAACAGTCTCAGGGAAGATTTTTCTGAGCTTTTTATCGGAAATATCGCCCATAGGATATTCGGCAGATTATGGTCCAGAATAACAGTGGATAAATCTAAGATCGATCTCAGTGAAATTACCAATAACCTCTTACCTTTAATAGAAGAAGTCGTCGATCTTGTCTGGGAAAAAACACCTGAGATCATATTCCAGAGACCTTATAATTATGCGGATATCTATTTTCAACAATTATACAAACCCCAACTGATCTCAGGCATAAAATCTTTCTTCCATGAATTAATAAAGGTAATGGCAGATAAAGAAATTATAATAAATATAAAGCCGGAAATAGATTTTAAAACCAGGATAATAGAATTCTTCGATATCAATGACCCCCTGCAATTAAAAATCCATCTCAAGGGTAGAGCTGACCTCCGATTTGACAGCAGTCACAATAGGCAGTTCATCATTGATTACAAAACGGGAAAAATGAATG
>JAUVIJ010000160.1 GCA_030592835.1 Candidatus Cloacimonadota bacterium
TCAATCGGCAACTGCCTGCTCTGCATAGTACTATCGGTCGTAATAAGACTGAGGTGATGAAAGAGAGAATCTTCGATATTAACCCTGAAGCTGAAGTGAGGATCTATTCCGATTTCTGCGATGGGGAATCGGTTCAGGAACTGCTGGTTAATATCGATTTTGTGGTTGATGCTATCGACAGTTTAACCCCAAAAGCAGGTCTTCTGGAATATGTGTATAAGAATAAAATACCTGTGATATCCTCTATGGGTGCAGCCAGCAGGTTTGATCCATCGCAGATCCGACAAGTTGATATATCGGAAACAAGTATCTGTCCTCTGGCCCGTAAGATCAGAAAATATCTGCATCGGCGGGGAATAATAAGTGGTATACCGGTAATATATTCCAAAGAAAAACCTATACCTCAATTTGACTTTGAAGAAGGTTCCGAAGAAGAATGGTTCACAACCAGAGGAAGAAAAAGAGGCACATTGGGTTCTGTCGTCTATATACCTGCTATTATGGGTATGTGGGCAGCGAGTTATGTATTGCGGGAATTAGCTGACACAAAATAATAAACTTCGTTACAACCTTCCGATCTTTCTTATGGTGAGTCTGCTGTCAGATAAAGATCGGAAGGTATCTTATGTTTCATCCAAATTGAATTTCTTCATTACATTTTTCAGTTCAGAAGCAGGTTTATAATTTTCAAAAAACTCCTGATAATCAATTCTTGAGTTAAAAAATTCTTTCATAAATGCATTATCAAAAGTGAAATTATTCCTGATCCCAACACATTCACTATAATTTGAATATTCCCATTGCTCAGGTTTTGATACAAGCCCGGCAGAGACAGGATTGTTATGAATATAATACATAAGATGACCTAAATATTTTAGATCTTCAATTAATTTTGATTTTGTATGACCTCCGAATAATGTTCCCTGTCGGTTTTGCTGTCTGTTCACAGCCATAGAGTAACCAACGAAGATTGAATGTAACCATTTAGATATGGGTATATCGGAATTTTGTTTAACTAATAAATGATAATGATTTGGCATTAGACAGAATGCGATAATTCTAATATGGAATTTTCTAAATGACCTTTTCATGCGTTTAATCAAATAATGATAGTTCTCTTTGTTAAAGAAAATCAGATTCTTGTCACAACCTCGATTGTATATATGATAATAGTTATCTTTTTGATAGATCATTTAGATTCCTTTTATAGAATTTAGGTTATCGTCCAATAAATGTATTATATTTTTAACTTTCAATAACCTTCCGATCTTTCTTATGGTGAGTCTGCTGTCAGATAAAGATCGGAAGGTTTAATCAGTCAACTTACAATAATTATACGATATTTCTTACAAAGAATTTTTCTGAAAGATAATTATGTAGTTCTATGTCTTCTAAGAAAAACTCTTGCATCCTTCCGATCTTTCTTATGGTGAGTCTGCTATCAGATAAAGATCGGAAGGTATGATCATTAAACTTACAATAACTATACGATATTTCTTACAAAGAATTTTTCGAAAGATAATTATGTAGTTCTATTCTTCTAAGAAAAACTCTTGCATCCTTCCGATCTTTCTTATGGTGAGTCTGCTGTCAGATAAAGATCGGAAGGTATGATCAGTTAGCTTACAATAATTATACGATATTTCTTAACAAAGAATTTTCTGAAAGATAATTATCGTATAGTTTGATTCTGTGAACTTAATATTTTTCTTTAAAATAACATTCGAATATCTAATGTATCGATTATAGTCCAAAAAATAAATCATATTGTTAACTTTTCAATAACCTTCCGATCTTTCTTATGGTGAATCTGCTGTCAGATAAAGATCGGAAGGTTTGATCTGTCAGCTTACAATAACTATACGATATTTCTTAACAAAGAATTTTCTGAAAGATAAAGATCGAAAAGTATCTTATGTTTCATCTAAATTGAATTTCTCAGGTATCTGTTTATTCGCTTTAGCTCCTAACTTCTTAATATTTTCAACTCTGGTGAGCAGATTTCCTTTCCCTGTAGATATTCTTTTTACTGCATCATTATAAGATCCGGTCGCTCTATTTAGATTTATCCCTATTTTTTCAAGATCTTCCAGCATTCTGACGAAGGCATCGTAAAGAGTACCACCCTGTCGGGCAATTTCCATAGCATTCCTGGTCTGATTCTCCTGACGCCAGATAAAAGCGATCGTACGCAAAGTTGCCAGCAATGTGCTGGGGCTTACGATTACAATGTGCTTATTCAGAGCATATTGATAGATCCCGGCATCATTCTGAAGCACCACACTGAAACTACCTTCGATCGGGAGGAACAAAAGCACGAAATCGGGAGAATTTAAACCCTTCAGATCATGATAATGTTTTTTAAACAAACCGTCGATATGAGTTCTGACAGAGGTAATTAACTGCTTAAGTTCCTTCAGTTTTCCAGTTTCATCTTCCTTAGCAGCAAGACGCTCATAATGAACAAGAGATACTTTGGAATCGACGATGAGGTGTTTATTTTCCGGAAGTTTTATCAGAACATCAGGTTGGAATCGGTGTCCATCTTCGTCCGTCAGTTTCATTCCCTCGCCCTGAGTTATATATTCCATACCTTTTCTCAGACCCGATTCCTCGAGAATCCTTTCCAGGATCACTTCTCCCCAATTTCCCTGTATTTTCACATCTCCTTTCAGGGCTTTGGTCAGATTTGAAGCATCTTCACTGATCTGTTTGTTCAGATTTTCCAGATTTTTTATATGTTCGATCAGGGTTGTATTGGTCATCCGGTTCTTTTCGTTGATATTATCGACTTTTGTTTTAAATTTCTCAATATCCTCTTTTAAAGGTTTCAGAATAGAATCAAGATTTTCCCGATTTTCTCTGGTAAATTTATGACTCTTTTCATCGAAGATCCGATTTGCCAGATTTTCAAATGCTTCAGTAAATTTTTTCTGCAGCTCTTCCATTTCTTTTTTTTGGCTATCCAGTTTCTCGATCAGATTTTTGTTTTCATTCTTAAGCTCGGATATATGGCCTGTGAGTTTTAGATTATCTTCTCTCTGGGAAATAAGATCATTATCGATCTTTTGAAGATCCTTTTCCGTATGTTCTATCTTCACCTGCTGGCGGGTATTTTCTTCACCAGTATCATGAAGTTTCTGTTCAAGTGCTTTGACTGTACTCCTGCTGCCTTTTTTCAAACTGAAGTAAAGCATTAAACCGATGATAATTGATCCTAAAAGAATCGATCCGCTGATATAATAGTTTTCCATTTTATCTTACCTTTATCATGAGTTCCACCGATCATGAAAGAAATTATTTTTCTCCGGTATTCTCTTTTTACTTCCAGCAAAAACTTTCACAGCTTTTGTGTATAGTTTCGTTTTAGTCTTGGGAAATCCAAAAGGACTAAGTCCGACTACCCGGATTCCGGATGGTATATTCAATATGCTTTTTACTTTAGATTCACTGAATGCTGCCAACCAGCAGGATCCGATCCCCAGACTCCACGCCATTAACATCATCTGCTGGAAAGAAATAGCAACATCGATTAGGTAATAATCCTGTTTATTCATTGTTCCACTTTTTGCCGGGTCAGCGCAAGCGATAACGATCAAGGGTGCATCCTTGATAAAAAAATTCACTTTACCGATCAACCCGCTGTTCAAAGCCAGATCCTTGATGATTTTCTTATCCCTGACCAGGATATAACGCCAGCATTGTCGGTTCTGAAATGACGGTGCCAGACGAGCCGCCTGGATCATTTTCTCCAAAACATCATCCGGAATTGGATCAGGTTTGAAATCCCTGACACTTTTTCTAGTGAAAATTACTTCTTCACACTGTATCAAAAGGAAATACCGATCCCAGCATTTAAAACCGGATATTTACTGAGTGAATAATCAGCATAAATTTTCAGTAAAAGCACTGTATATCTGACCCCGGCAGTAGCACGGAATTCATTTTTACCATCCAGATCGAAATCTATATCTAATTGTTCGGAATCCAGTTCCTGAGTCATTGTGTTGTAAACATATGTAGTCGTTTCATAATCTACGTTCATGGAAGTTCCTTCCAGACCAATTCCACCATATAATGTCCACATCATTAATTTTTTACTGATAAGTGCATTTATCGACCAGGATTTGATCGTAATTACATCGGAAACCCCAAGTTGCTGATAAAATCCCTGCATAGCCAGATCGATCGGGATTATACCTGGTAAGTACTGATCCAGATTATGTTTTATCCCTGCTCCATAGAAATAGATATCTCCCACATCTTTGTTCAGCTCCATTTTAGGAAACACCCTGACAGTGATCTCATTACCCCAGGGCAACCCCAGATTAACCTGTGGAACAAAAAGTGGCAACATAGTAGTGTTCAGTCCATCCGGTAAAATCAGTTCCAGATCATCGATCTCACCAGTAAGATCATCATTCAAATGGAAAGTTGCACCTTCGTCACCAAAAACAGTAGCAGTTTCCAGTTCCTCTTCTTCATAGAGGTAGTATTCTCCAATTTTTATATCAGGTCTTGTGGCAGTGAAGGTCTGATCTTCCTTTGGTATAAAAGCCATCATGGTATTCACATTAAATCCAAAAAGAAAAGGTTTGAGAACTTTTGCATTATTATACAAACCGCTGTTGAGATTACTCCCAAGAGCTGTAACCCAGGGTTGGAGATACAATTTCCCGTTTTCTTTACCAAATTTTTCTATCTTCTGTTCCATGGTTTCAGACCAGATATTGTTAAAAAAAAGCAGAACAAAGATCA
>JAUVIJ010000171.1 GCA_030592835.1 Candidatus Cloacimonadota bacterium
ACCGGACATCGAGATAGCCGGAACTGGTGAACTTCCCGACTATAGTCAGTTCAACTTCTCTATCGTGAGCCAGATTGAACAATTCTTCTCTCGCTGATTCTTCGATTACGAGTGTCATTCTCTCCTGGGATTCGGAAACAAAAATTTCCCAGGGTTTCAAATTTGTATATTTCAGAGGAACTTTTTCCAGGTTGACAATTGCTCCACCACTGATCTGAGCTAATTCCCCAACCGAAGAAGATAAACCACCTGCCCCGTTGTCGGTTGAGCATTTTAAATATCCCTTAATTACAGCTTCCTGCAAGAAATCAGAAAGTAGTTTCTGAGTTATCGGGCTTCCGATTTGAACTGCTGATTCAGGCGAGTTTTCATTCAGTTCTATCGAAGAGAAAGTTGCTCCATGAATTCCATCCTTGCCTACCCTGCCACCAGCCATTACTATCAGATCACCATCATCGATCTTTTTCTCCCAGGAGTTCCTGCCCTTGATACTGTATGGCATAACTCCGCCTGTTCCACAATAAACCAGAGGCTTACCACTATATCTATCATCGAAGATGATCGATCCGTTTACTGTAGGAATACCCGATTTATTACCACCATCTTCGATCCCATGACGGACACCTGAAAATACTCTGAGAGGGTGCAACTGCCCCGGCAGTAAAACTTTTTCATAATCAGGAGGTCCAAAACAGAGAACATCCGTATTGAATAACAGTCTGGCTCCGCCAATTCCTGTTCCCAGAGGATCACGATTATTTCCCAGAATACCGGTTATAGCTCCGCCATAGGGATCAATGGCTGAGGGAGAATTATGAGTCTCCACTTTCCAGACGAAGACCGATTCATCATTGATCTTGACAACCCCGGCATTATCATTGAAGACTTTCAGCAACCAATTATTCCCTGCAAAATCTAATCTTTTACTGATCATTTCGGTAGCACTTCTGATGTAGGTGTCAAAAAGAGAATCTATTTCTCTGGTCTCTCCGGTTTCAAGATTCCGATAATGAATCTTAGCATTAAATTCCTTGTGTTTGCAGTGTTCACTCCAGGTTTGAGCTAATATTTCCAGTTCACAATCGGTTGGATTTGCAGGCAGGTCTATCTTAACCCGGGTCTGCATGACATCGTCACGTTTGAAGTAATCCTTGATAGCTTTCATTTCTTCTAAATCAAGAGAAAGAAGCATTTCTTTTGATATTTCCATCAGGGTTTTATCATCTTCAAAAATGTTTATGATCAATGGTCGTTCTTGTTTTTTAATTTTAACTTTAGGCAGGTACTCGATTTTTTTGGGGATTTTGCCAAATTCGAAATGATGAACCAGTTTATTTCCCAGCATATTTTCCGCCAGGTTTTGAAGATCTTCAGGGGAAAGTTTATTTTCAAAATAATAGATGTCGGCTGAGAATATCTGTTGTGTCGTAATATCGATATCTGCTGTGAGCATATCATTTAAGGTTTTCTGGGCTGATATACCTTCGTCATCGGATACTCCGGGTAATTTTGCGACCATAAGGAAGGATTTATACTTACTGTCCCGGTAAATGGAGTTAATAAAGACATCATGGATGATTTCATCCTGAAGTCCTGAAAATGCAAAATTTCTCAATACCTTTTTATTAAGATCATACATCAGAGTAAATAATTTACTCGTTTTTACTTCACCGGTCTTAAGTTTGAAATGTTTAAAAGCCTGGGACGCTATTTTTTCCCCAACTACATCTCTGATATTATCCTTGATAACCAGTTGTACCCGATTTTTCATATTATTTCCTCTCTAAAGAGCAGATCATTTTATTAACATCATTTTTCTGGTCTGTTGATAATCATCTGTACTTAACCTGGAAAAATATATTCCACTTACTACTTTAGCGTTGTTATTATCCCTGCCATCCCAAGCGAGAATGTGTTTTCCTGCAATCATATTATGATCATATATCATCCTGACCAATTGCCCCTTCAGGTTATAAATGCTCAATGTCACTCTATTATAATCTCTACTTAATTGAAAAGCAATATCAGTGACCGGATTAAATGGATTAGGATAATTTGCCAATAATTCAGTTTTTATAGAAGGCATTGTTTCGTGATCTTCACCCGAAAATTCATACTCGAAATTGACTTCAATTGTTTCATCGGCAATAATTACAACATTCTCCTCGATTTGTGGATCATATCCATCAACCTGGCAGAAAATATCATAAGTTGCAGCAAATACTTCCATCTCGTAATAACCTTCATCATCAGTCAGAGCTGAAAATATTCCTGCTGTTATCTCTGCATTTTCCACAGGATTTTGATCAATTGCCGAGATAACCGTTCCGTTGACATCTCCGAAATATGGAGCATCTTGCAAGAAATCATTTACCAACTCCCTTCCAGCAACCGCCCTAGCCCAGATCTTTACTTCATCAACATATCCAAAGATCGTATTTGTGTTATCATTCCCGATCCTGAATCCCTCCCAGCTAACAGGCGTACTCATGCCTGAGCGGGAAGCCAGTAGTTCACCGTTTTTGAAAAACTTGCCTATGCCATTCTCAAAGGTGAATGCAAAATGTTGCCATTCGTCGAGAATTACTGTATCATTCCCTAATTCTGCAGGTGTGAGCCTGTTTCCAACATCGGTACCGACATATACAGATCCTTCATTGCTTGTGTGAAACACAAATCCACCCCAACCACATATAGATCTCATTTGCTGATTCCAGTTTGCATGGTTGAAGGGATAATTCCACCATTTTACTGTAAAAGCCGAGGGTGGTTCATTGAAAATTGTCGAAACTTCAATGTAATCCCCATCCCCATCATACTCGGCAGCTTCTCCCTGAACGCCCTGATCAATAAATACCACATCCCCGTATATAATCCCGTCATTCCCATTCGAGGATCCATCCTGGGCAGAACCATCGAGAGGATAGAAAGCCACCAGTTCCGTATCCATTGAAGAACCTGTGTTATAAGATAAAGTGTTGATCGAAGATATTCCCGTGGTATATTCAACCTGGATTCCCGCAGTATGTTCTCCTGTACCAAATTCGGATAGATCATATTCTGTCTCACTTATCGTAGCTATGGGGTCTGTCATATTATCAAGATATACGTGGTAATTAAGGAATTCTCTTGCCGGATCAGCAGTAACAGCATTCCAACTGAAAACATAATCGATCACACAGAGTTCAGTAACAGAATCTATGGATTCAATCAATTCAATATTGATAACAGTATCATCCACAATCGATATGTTCTCCTCAATATAGTCATCAAAATTCAGTAAATAGCATTCCAAATTATATTCACCAATTAAAACTTCGGTAAAGACAATTTCATTTCCATTTTCTAAAACTGCTTCATAGGTAAACTCAGAATTTGTACATTCCTGGTTAGAAAGGATCAAAGATGCCCCTACTGGATCATCACCGCTGTTCGTAGTTATCTGAATTGTAACTTCTACCATGAGATTGCAATACACCGTGTTAGAAAATACCGGAGCTGACACATAATCGTTTCCATAATTAGCAGTGACGGCATATCTATACATTCCAGCCTGATAAGACGACCAATTTTCATCGATAAAGGAATTACCGGCAATGTCATCAACTACCTGCTGCCAGTTTTCAAAATCCAGTTCTGTGCCTGTTATTCCGAGATAAATACTGTACCCGGTTAATTCCCTATCATTATCCGGTTTTCTGTGATCGATTAAATTCAATTCGCTTGCAATCAATGGTTCATTCCAGTTGATCTCGGCAAATTCATTTTCATTGATCACTACCGAGACATCACCCGGGGTAAAAGCAATTTCCTGAATAATTATATCATGCTCGATTTCATCTCCATTTTCGACACTGATATAAGAAGATACAAAAGTCAAATAACCATCTGCAGAACAGATTATCTGATAATTATTGGGATAAACATTCAGTGTATAAAGACCATCCAAGTCTGTTACTGTCTCAAAAACGCCGGCTGTGACTAATGCTCCTGAAACAGGTGAAGAATCAAAAGCATTTTCAACCGAACCGCTTATCGTGGCTGTTCCACCGGTTCCTTCATAACTGTACATAACAACAGAACCCTGAATATACTGAGGATTATTGACATGAAATTTATTGTCAAAAACCGTGAACCAGTATCCCAGATCGGGTGCAGGCATATTGAATTCGATCAATCCGTTATCAACAGACTGTAGACAGTTGAAAGCTTCGTAAGAATAATCTGCTGAATAGGAACTGTAATGTAGAAGATCCGCAATGAAAAAATTGATCTGAGGATCTTCGACCTGATGATTAAAATCTCCGTTATCAAGATCTTCGAAGACTACTAAACCATGAACAACCTGTGCAGGCGCTGAAAAATCAACGACTATCTTGTAATCGTCCAGATCATCTTCGGGAAC
>JAUVIJ010000057.1 GCA_030592835.1 Candidatus Cloacimonadota bacterium
CAAGTGCAGCGAGATGTACTCCCCCGGTCTGCTGAAATAATTCTGACCTCCGGATGAATTGTTTCATGATCCGGGAAACTTTTTCAGGATAAAAATTGTATTTTGGGAATTTTTGTTGTTCACCATAGAGGGGTGATGATAAACCGGAACCACAACCCGAGGTTTTTTCTCCGGAATTGAGGAAATTATCGATCCTGTCTTGTGATACTTCTACTTTCAAATCTATTGTTCTGTTGGAAAAATCAAAATCACGGGTTTCAATCTTATCCGTTCTATCAACAATGCCCTCAGATAATAGAAATCCATAGGCAAGTTCTTCCAGGTATTGGGGCAGGCAGGCCAGGGAGATAAATCTATTCCCATTGAGATAAATAGTAAAAGAACATTCCCGTATTATTAGATCGGTTTGTAGACTGTCAGCATACCCATTGTATTTCCTGATTTCGACCAGAGCTCTCAGATCATCCATAAACAAACTCTGTACAATCTTTTAGATTCAGAATTCATATCAACCTCTGATAGCTGTCGACATCAAGATCATCCTGAATAAATTGAAGACTTATTTTATCTCTCATATTCTTGTACATTATCTGAGTGAGTTTATAAGGTGAGCAAGATCAGATTTACCTTTCTTTCCAGTTTTACGATCTTTTTCAGGATATCTGCTTGATTTTGTAAAGTTTCCATAGTCCAGACAGCATTTATATCCACTTCCCGGGTATCAGGCACGAAGTCGGATCCAATTAACAATAATTCCACCTGTTTTGTATAAAGTGATATCAGTCTATCGATGATTTTAACTTTTAATCCGAATTTATCTTTATTGTTTTCCAGGTATTTCACTGCAATTACTTTGGCATCTATTAAGCTATAATAAATCCACCAGTTTGCGTGTTTTACTTCCTGAAGTTTCTTTTCTTTTAGATTATTGAAGAACTCTTCATTTTCAAGAAGTTTGATCCATTCTTTCAAACCTCTGATCCCTGAAAAATATTTATTGAATTCAGGAGTGTTGTAGAGTTTTCTGGCTACGGTAAGTGATTCCCGGTAGAGTCCAGATAAATCGGCATCTTCCTTTCCCTCGATCGTCATGATTATCCAGGGCATTTTACTGGCTATATCATAACCTCTTGTCTTGTCATAATAGGTACGACAGATCAGTTCTTTACCATCTTTCTGATAGCCGGTGATAATTCCCCATTCCGGTATTTCTATCAGATCGATAGCGATCACAGGCCAGCCCGAATCGATGTTCTTTTTGATGATCATGATCATTTCGTCTTCTGATACTGCTCCAATGTCGGTAGTTGCAGCTAACCCTCCTTCATCTTTTTTCAGGAAATAATACTGGAATTTATATCCCAGCTTTCCTAAAATGTAAGATCCACAATCCCAACCGACAGTTGCATCAGGAGAACTGGGGCAAAGCCCGTCAAAAATATGGGTTCGGAATCCATATCCGGATAGACCGACAAGATCTAGGTAATTAATATCATCGCCGAATTTTTCTTCAATTCTGGTTACAGCAGCCAGGAAAGAATTTTCCATTCCGATCCCCCAATCCAGCTTTCCGATACCTTCTATGATGACGGCATTACGATCAAACTTATGATCTTTGCTGAATTCTTGCAGATATATACCTAATCTTCCAGTCGGAATACTGACTTTAATATTCTTGCCATCCCGCTGTAGCATGACACGGACATGATCTGACATGACCTTGATCTTTAATTCACCCAGTTGATTTATCGAAGTGACTTTGATATCATTGTAATTGATCAGAAGATCTCCGATTTCAGCCCCGGCAGCTTTAAGATTAGAATCTTCAGTGAAATTAGTGATCACTATCTCGAATGAATTTTCAGCAAATAATAATGTAACAGATAAAATTATGAATAAGACACATAAAATTATTTTATAATTCATAAGATCCTCTTCTTCTTTGAAATTTTCTATAATATTATCTAATAAAAGCATCTAAAAAAAAGTGTCAATTATTTTAGTCTAAACTCTACATTCACTCATCCACCGAAAAAATTTCAGAACTGTTGAATTCTTTATATTCTGGAGAACAACAGGAAGATTTTACTTAGAATATTGATCTTCATTTCTTTTGTGTCAACAAAAGAAATGAAGCAAAGAATCCGCCTACGTTAAGACTACGGCGGGACAAGAAACTCCCGGCGAATATAAATTACTAAAATTGGCAAACACCACTAAAAAATCTTAACTCGTTATTTTCTAAATAAATTCTATGAAAGAAATTCGAAAACAACTCAAACAGTAGATTTTTCTTAACGCTTGTTTATTACCAATTTCTTAACGCAATTTGTATTATGCCGATTTTAGGGAAAAGAAAACACTTAAAATTTCAACAATTTTCTTTTGTCCATAATTAATAAAATCTGTAGAATTTCTTTCAACTACTCATTTATGACATTTTATTGTGTTAATTCTTTTTTCTTATAGTTGTTACGCTATATATCTTTATGATTTTTCGGGGGATGAGTATTTTACTCTCAACCCTATCTTTATTTGACAGGCTGAAAAGAAAATGGGATGTGACTTACAATCATGGAAAAAAAACTAGGAGATCGTATATTTATCTATTCCGATTATCTAAAACAGAAATATGGTAAAAGAATGTTTCGGGTAGGATTAAGCACGGGTGTGGAATGTCCTCATCGGCTTAATACCGGAGGTTGTGTTTTTTGTGATCCCGAGACCTTTACCGGGAAATATCAGAATTCGGATCTCTCTCTGCAGGAACAACTGGAAATAGCCATTCCTCTGATCAGGAGTAAATGCGGTGATGTAGCTTTACTGGCTTATTTCCAGGACGACACTTCAACTGCCGGAAATCCCGGAAAACTGAAAGAAATCTATCAAACTGCAGTGGATCATGATGAGATCGAAGGGCTGATCATATCGACCCGACCTGATTATATTAACAGGGAAATTATCAGTATCCTTAGCGAGTTCGATTTACCGGTAACGATTGAGATAGGGTTGCAGTCGATTCATCAGAAAAGTCTGGATTATCTCAATCGAGGTCATGATCTTTCTGCGGTGGAAAAAGCGATCAGGCTCTGTGCTGAAGCTGGAATAGAAGTCGGTGTACATCTTATTTTCGGAATACCGGGAGAGACTTTTCAGGATATGAAGGATACGATTGAATATGTCAGTCAAAATTCCGCTATTAGATCAGTTAAATTTCATAATCTTGTTATCTTCAAAAACACAAAACTCCAGGAGATGTGGAAAGAGGAGAAATTCAAACTTCTCACCGTGGATGATTACATTAAATTACTGGGACAACTTCTGCCGTTTCTGAGGGGAGACATCTATATAACCAGGTTGTTTACTTCCAATATCAGGAAAGATCAGGTTATACTGGGAAAATTTACCGGAAACAAAACCAAATGGCTGAACTGGTTGCGAAAATATATTTACAAAAATGATATCATTCAGGGAAGTGAGACAGGAATTGTCTATAACACTAAAAATATTGATCAGTACTTATTAAATTAAAATGAGTAACTTGAATAACACTTGATCCGTTATTAAAAAGTGAAAAAAGATTTAGTCTGAGGAATAATATTAATGCGTGAATTTGAAAAGGTCATAACTGCAACCAGAAATAAGTTCAATTTTCAAATAATATTTTACTTTTCAACTAAGATACTAATCTTATCTCTGCTAATTTTCGATATCTTCTTTTTCCTATTCGAAGCTTTCGGAAGCAGGATCAACGAAATGTTTCTGCTGGCACTAACCTTGAAGATACTTCTTATCCTCCTGATAATTTATCTTATCTGGCAGGCAAATAAATTACTGATCAATAAAAATAAGGCTGCCCGATTATTGGATCAGCTTAATAATGACAAATCCGACAACTATCAGAATGCTTTCGAATTATTTTGGGAGGGAATTTCAGGAAATATCTTGGAAAAGATCTTCCATAAAGCTGACATTAGGGCCAGGGAACAAAGTAAAACAGGCAGATTGATTAATTGGCCAAGAATGCTGATAATATTTCTTGTACTGTTTATACTTCAGATTTTTCTCTTTTTATCGACCGGTGGCAGGATGCAGAAGGCATACAATTTCTGGTTGTTAACTGAGAAACCTCCAATTCAGCATAAACTCGTAGTGGAACTGGAACCTGAAGATCTTGATCTGATCAGAAATACGGATATCACTATCAGGGTGATCGATCCTGAACCCGAAGTTGAACATCTCTTCAATTATAAGATCGAAGAGAAATGGCGCCAGGAAAAGATCTTCAACCATCAACGCCAATTCAGCAATCTGGATTTTTCCTTCTCTTATTTTGTGGAAACTCCTTATGCCAGGTCGGACACTTTCCGAATAGAGGTTTTCGAAAATCCAGCAGTAAGAGTTTTGAACCTGAAATACGACTATCCCGATTACACCAGCTTGAAACCGGAATACATAAAGAATAGTAATGGAAATATCAAAGTTTTAAAGGGAACAGAAGTAAAACTTGATATTGAAGCCAATAATCCTATAACTTCTGCCAGTATAATTTTTTCTGACGGTATCATTGATCAGATGGAGAGGACGGGTAGGAATACTTTTGAAACCGGATTTACAGTTACTCATAACAGCAATTATCATTTAAATCTAATCGATATTCTTGGAAACAAGTCGAATAAGATCAGTAAATCTATCACAGTCATCCCGGATAAGATTCCCGAGATCAAAATAATTTATCCCGGAAGAGATACAATATTCAATCAGGATATGATCCTTCCATTGCAGATATTTGCTGCTGATGATTTCGGTTTACGGGATCTGAATCTGAGATACTATATTAATAACGGTAATGAACTCGTTGAAAACATTCAGGAAAGAATTGATCGGAATATATTAGAGATCAACTATCTATTTGATCTTTCCCAGACCTTTCTAATACCTGGAGATCAGGTTACCTATTGGGCGGAGATCAGTGATAACTCACCCTTGATCCAGAAATCTGTCAGTCCCCGTTATATTGTAAGATTCCCCTCGATCGAAGAAATCTACCGTGAAATCGAAGAAGAAGAAAGAGCAAAAACCGAAATCATGGAGGAAACTCTGGATAGATCTCTGGAATTGCAGGAAGAATACGAAGAAAAACGGCGGGAACTGTTGAAAAAAGAGGAATTAGACTGGGAAGATAGAAAAGAGATTGAAAATTTTCTCGATCAACAGGAAGAATTAAACAAAGATATAGAAAAAATGGCTGAAGATTACCAGAAACTGATAGATAAATTTTCCGAAAATAAAGCTCTCTCCAGCGAAACTTTGGAGAAAATGGAAAAGATCAAAGAACTTATGGAAGAAATAGCCAACGAACAGATCCAGGAAGCAATGGAAAAACTCAAAGAAAGCCTGGATAAGATCGATCCGGATGTCCTCAAAAAAGCGATGGAAGAGTTTAAATTTTCCATGGAAGATTTCTCCAAAAAACTCGATCAGACTCTGGAATTACTGGAACAGATAAAAAAAGAGCAATCAATCCAGAAAGCCCTCGAGATCGCAGAAGAAATGCAGGAGATGCAGGAGAATTTGAATGAAAAGACAATGGATAAGGAAATTGATAATCAGAAATTAGCTGAAGAGCAAAAAAACATTGCCGATAAAATGGAGAATCTTCAGGAACAACTCCAGGAAGCCAATGAACTGCTCGATGAAAATAAAGATGCCGAGGTTCTTGAGGAAATGCAGAATCTACAACAGCAAATGGCTCAGGACAGCCTGATGCAGGATATGGAGGATGCCCAGGAACAGTTGCAGCAGAACAACAGGGAGCAGGCACAACAAAGTCAGCAGAACTCTCTGAAAAAAATGCAGAATATGACCAGAATGCTGAGTTCCATGCAGCAAATGATGTCCTCGGGAGCGATGATGGAAATGGAGGAGATCATCAATAAAACGATCCAGAGATTGATGATATTTTCCATGAAACATGAAACCCTTAATAATAGATTTATGGGAGATCCTTACGAAATTCTGCTCGAATTGATAGCAGGATCCGAAGGGGTGAACATCACTCTAAATGAACTATATCAGGTTCCGATGATCATTCTTGTTCTGGGTCCTAAATTCATCTATGATGCTAACTTTACCTTTGCTAAATATCGTGAGTTTTTCCAGGAAGTGAATGATGGCAGTAAAGTAAGACTCTCGGGATATCTGTCTGAGATACAACAAGGACTGAATATCATGATTTTTGATCTATTGCAGGCATCAGGCGGACAGCAGGGTGGTGGCAGCGGATCGGGAATGCAGTCCATGATGCAGGCACTGCAACAGATGGGACAGCAGCAGATGATGATCAATATGCTTACCCAGGCTCTCTTTCAGAAAATGGGGGAACAGGGAAGAATGACCTCGGATATGATGGCAGAAGCTCAACGGTTAGCCCGGGATGAGGAACGACTTGCAGAAAACCTGAAAAGGATGCTGCAGAACAATCCTGAAGCTCAGAAACAGACTTCAGCTCTCAACCAAATCATCGATGATCTCGAATCCCTGTCCCGGAACTTGAAACAGGGCAGATTGACACAGGATATGGTGGATCAGCAGGAAAGGATCCTCTCCCGGCTTCTCGATGCCCAGAAATCCGTTCATAAGCGTGAATTCAGTAAGAAAAGAAAATCCGAGATCAGTGAAAAAGAACTCTGGGAGATCCCTGAAGAACTGAAATTAAAATTTGACAAAATGAGAGAAAAAGCACTTTTAAACGAGGATTATAAAAAATATCCTCAGGAATATCAGGAGTTAATTAAAGAATATTTGAAATTATTGAACGAGAAAGTAAGTAAAATAGAAGATTAATTTAGTAATTTTTTTACAGAGGGAGTGTTTATGGCAGGAAGAGAACATTGGTCCAGTAGACAGGCTTTTATATTAGCAGCCATAGGTTCTGCGATCGGTCTTGGTAATATCTGGAGATTTCCTTTCAAATGTTATGAAAATGGTGGGGGAGCTTTTCTGGTCGCTTATCTTATTGCCATGTTGTCCGCAGGTATTCCACTACTTATTCTGGAGTTAAGCATAGGACACCGTTATAAAGCCGCTGCACCTATTACTTTCTCCAGAATAAAGAAAAAATTTGAGTGGATCGGCTGGTGGGCTGTACTTGTAGGTTTCATAATAACTACATACTATGCAGTGATCATGGCCTGGGGTTTGAATTACTTTGTCAACTCCTGGACCTTGAAATGGGGTGCAGACACAAGTAATTTTTTCTATAACAATTTTTTGAAACTCACTGATGGACCCTTTACCATTGGAGGAATACAAATGACCATTCTCGTTGCTCTTATGGTAGCCTGGGTTCTGATTATTCTCTCGATCTGGAAAGGCGCTAAAACGGTTTCTAAAGTAGTATATGTAACAGTGTTCTTACCCTGGCTGTTATTGATTGTTTTTGTCATCAGAGGAGTTATGCTACCGGGCTCAATGCAGGGGCTGATCTATTACTTGCAACCGCATTTCGAAATGCTTGCCGATCCCGGAGTTTGGATATCTGCCTACAGCCAGGTATTTTATTCCCTTTCTATCGGATTCGGGATCATGATCGCTTACGCCAGTTTTCTACCTCGGGATTCTGATATTATCAACAGCTCGATGATTATAGCTCTGAGTGATGGAGCAACTGCTTTTATCGGAGGTTTTGGCGTATTTGGAGCATTAGGTTATTATGCGAATATAACCGGTCAACCGGTGGCAGATGTTTTAAAAGGTGGACCGGGGCTGACCTTTGTCACTTATCCTGAAATAATCAATCATCTACCTTTTTCCCAAATATTTGGAATTCTCTTCTTTGTCATGTTGCTTACTCTAGCTGTCGATTCTGCTTTCTCCCTGGTAGAGGCGGTTGCAGCTTCCATGAGGGATAAGTTCGGGTGGGGACATATTAAATCCAATTTCCTTGTGGGAGGTGCAGCATTCATTATCGGCATTATCTTTACGACCGGGGCAGGTCTTTACTGGCTCGATATCGTTGATAAATGGGTGGAAACCTTTGGAATAACGGCAGTGGTTCTGGTGGAATCGCTGATCCTGGGCTGGTTTTATAAATTGAATAACTTAAGGGAATATGCAAATATATATTCGGAAGTTAAAATAGGAAAGTGGTGGATATTCCTGATCAAATACCTTGTACCGATTGTTATTTCAGTACTGATAATTACTGAAACAATTTCCCTGATCAGAGACGGTTACGGAGATTATCCTTTGAAAGCTCTTCTGATCGCAGGATGGGGTATTGCTCTGCTTCTGCCGATCTGTGCCATTTTAATTGCCAATATGAGAAAAACTAGTATAGAACAGGAATCGAAGATTATAATTCCAAAAACTAGTTTTAGAGGAAATATCGGATACAAAAGACTCTCCCGTTATTTCGTTACTTTACTTATATTAGGAATAATATTGCTGACGATCCTTATTCTCAACAACTTCATAACCAGATTCGATAATCTGGTCACAATTGGGATTGCGGTGTATATCTTCCTGGCTCTGATTGGGGGAGCGGTGTATTTTACAATTATTTCAATTAAGGACAGTGACGATCGTATTTGCTGGAGTAAAGAAGCTTTTCCGGCTGATGGAGAGGAATGAAAAGAATAATAATTTCATTTATTTTGCTAACAGGGCTTCTTTTCGCTCAGCAAAACGACAAAGATATCAAGCTGAAACAGGCTGCTAATTTCAGCTCCAGGAAACTGTATAATAAAGCCAATGAGATCTATTTTGAATTGCTGGAGGTTTATCCGGAAGATTACAAAATCTCGGAAAAGCTGATCAATAATCTGTTAATTATGACCAAACAGGAGAAGGCAACTGAGATTCTTGAAGCTGCTAAAGGAAATTTTCCCGCTATTGATTATACTAAGAACAAGATATATATAGATCTATCATTACGTAATATTGAACAAGCTTTCCAACTTGCTGAAAAATATCTGCAGGTCAATTCCGGAAAAATAAATGATTACAGGATCCTTGCTATTGCTTTCGAAAGGTATCGGGAATATGAATATGCTTCCATCATTCATCTGAAAGCGAGAGAGATGAGTGAAGATGAATTTTTATATGCGAGGGAACTGGCATATGATTACGAAAGAGTGGAGAACTGGTCTCAGGCTGTTCATGAGTATCTGAAACATCTCGATTATAACAAGGGATTTTTTAACTATATTTACAGTCGCATGCGAAAGATTCTGGAAAATTACCCGGAGAATATTAAGGTTGTTGAGGAATATTCCAGGGAAACTACTAATCCTGTGATCCAGGAATTTTATGCTCTCAGTCTGGGAGAAATGGGATTGTTCGAGGAAGCTTTGCAGATCTATTCCAAACTTGATCCTGGTAAACTGGAAGATTTTGCAGAAAGACAGAAGAAGAACGGAAATCTGGAAATTGCCCTTTCAGCGTATCAGAATTATCTGCTTCAATTAGATCAGCCCTATGAACAGGCAGAGACCAATATCGAGATGGCTATGATCCTGCTCGAGATGAACAACCTGAATGAAGCAAAAAGGATCCTTCTAGAAATCTACGATAATAAGGATCTGGCAAAGAAAAAATATAAATATAAGACATCAGCCAGACGCAAATGCCGGGAGATTCTGGCAGAAATTGCCATTTATGAGGATGAACCCCAGGCAGTTATTCTGCAATATCTGGAAGAAGCGAAGAAGTTCAGTTTCAACAAGAAAAATCGGGAGG
>JAUVIJ010000040.1 GCA_030592835.1 Candidatus Cloacimonadota bacterium
GGTGGCAGAGAATCAGCACAGGGAGCAGAATTAACTATATTACCTCCCAGGGTTGCCCGATTTCTGATCTGTCTGCTTCCGATTCGGGAACAAGCCTCAAATAGTACCGGATATTGTTCTTTGATGATCTCGTTCTCTAAGATCCGACTGAACCTCTGCATACTGCCGATCCTCAGAATATTGTCTTCCTTTCTCAGGAAATTCAGTTCAGGTAGGTCAAACAGATTCAGTAGTTTCTTAGACTTGGGTTTCTGCCTGTATTGTATGATCAGATCAGTTCCACCTGCAAGGATCTTATATTTTTTCGTATTGATTAGTTCAAGTGCTTCATCTAATGTTTTAGGAGTGATTATCTTAATTGAAATCAAATCACTATTAGAGGTTTTTAATCCTGTCTGGAGAACAAGTTCACTCTGTCTTTCCGGCTTTTTCAGATTTTTCTCTAAGTATACTTGTTCCAGAGTCAGAGGAATTTCATAATGGGATTTCCCGGTTGCGAATTTTAGGGCATTGTTCACAGCAGCAGCGGTCAACTCCAGGGTCGGCTCTCCCAGACTTTTTGCTCCGAAGGGTCCTGATTTATCGGGATTTTCCACAAACACAGGAGTAATAGAATTTACATCCATTATTGTCGGGATCAGATATTCGTCGAAATTAGACGATTTTACAAATCCGCCCTTTGTATTAAAATCTTCGAGAACACCATATCCAAAACCTTGAATTACTCCTCCATATATTTGACCTTCAGCTCCGATCCGGTTGATAACTTTACCCACATCATGAGCTGCGGTTACATTAAGAAGCTTTATCTTCCCTGTAAAGGTATCCACGCGGATTTCAGCAATTTGACAACCATATACGTAAGTAAAATAAGCGTCTCCCTGACCAGAGTTCTCATCCCATGACACTTCGGGAGCTTGGAACCAGCCATAAGCTGCCAGATTAACTCCGGCCTGATATGTCAACTCTGCAGCATCATGAAAGCTTATATTATTATCAGGATCAATTGCATTGTGGATAAAACCGTTTTTCCAGATAGTTTCTTCGATTTTTTCTGCCTTCAAGTGTTTCATGCAGGCGGAGAAAATGTTCTTTTTTACCTCTTCTGCAGCTTGTTCTACTGCTTTACCGCCCATCAGGGTCGATCGGGAGGCTACGGTCGGTCCCCCATCGGCTATTGTAGCCGTCTGGGGTTCAAGAAAAACAACATCACCCAGTTTGATTCCCAGAATTTCTGCAGCAATCTGACTGAATGTCGTTTTCAGCCCCTGACCATTCTCATTCAATGCTGCCAGTATATAGATACTGCCGTCAGCCTGTACAGAAACTATTGCTGATGTTGCATCTGTCCCTTCCGCCCCTAAAGAACAACCACGAAAACTGCAGCTTAAACCGATTCCGTATTTATACCGCTGTTCCTGTCTGTTCTTTTTCTTGAATTTCTTGAGTTTATCATAGTAATCGCTGGATTTCAGGGCTTGCTCCATGACCTCGATCAAAGACACTTTATGGCCGTCTAACTTCTGTCCGCTGGCTGTAATGCTTCCCTGTCGATAACCGTTGAGTTTACGGATCTCTACAGGAGTAATGTTACATAAAGCAGCAATTTCATCCATTAGAGATTCCTGAGCAAAGATAATCTGCGGAGATCCGAATCCCCGGAAGGCAGCAGTATAACAATTATTTGTATAAAAAGATCTGATATCGGTTCTGACATGATCGATCTGATATGGACCTGTAGCCTGAACAACTGATCTCCAGGTCACAAAGAAACTCTGGGAGGAATAAGCTCCACTGTCTGCCAGAATATCGATCTTCATTGCTTTGATCTTACCGTTCTTATTAAATCCGGCTTTATATTTCATTATATAAGGATGTCTTTTATAACTTTCTTTCAGGGAATTTTCCCGGGTATTGGTCAGTTTTACAGGCTTTTCAGTGATCATTGTCAGTAGTGCTACTCGGCAGGCCATCATGTTGATCACATCATCCTTGCCACCGAAAGATCCTCCTAGGGTTGAACTGAAAACATTAACCTGGTTGAGTTTCAATCCCAGACATACAGCAACTACTTTTCTTGTAGTATATGGATTCTGGATCGATCCGTAAATCTTCACCCCCCTGGTTACTGGATCCGAAATAGCTGTAACAGATTCCGGTTCGATATAAGCATGCTCAACAAAACCGGTTCGGTACTTCCTTTCAATAATTTTGTCCGATTCTCTAAAGCCTTTTTCAACATCGCCTTTTATCAACGGATAGTGGATAATTTCGTTACTTTTGTATTCCGGATGGACGAGTTTTGACTCAGGTTGAGCAGCTTCTTCCAGATCGTAAATTCCGGGTTCAGGCGCATAATCAACATCGATCATTCCGGAGGCTTTTAAAGCGATGTCTCTGCTCTCAGCCGCAACAACAGCAATAACATCTCCAATATAATATATCCTGTTTTCTACCAAGGGATAATGATCCTGCCTGATCGGTCCCAGACGTTTAGAACCGGGAATATCTACAGCCGTAACTATACTCTTTACTCCGGGTACTTTGCTTGCGTTTTCCACATCAATTCTAAGGATTCTACCACAGGGAATGTCTGTATAACGACAACTTGCGAATAACATTCCCGGAAAATTAAGATCGTCTCCGTATATTGCTTTACCTGTAACCTTTTCATAACCATCAACCCGGATGACTTTTTTTCCGACCACATTCAATGAATTCTGCTTTTTGATTGTTTTCATGTATTGAATAAATTCAGAATTCGAACTATACGTCAATTTTAATTTTTTCTGACACCGCAAAAAGTTGACATTAGATTAATAATGAAAATATTTGTTACGGTTCAGAGATAGAGGAGGTTTAATGAAATACACTCTGGTCGGGATATTACTTCTAATGGTAACCCTGCTGATTGCTGATTATGAAATACTTGAATCTACAGCAGAAAGATACTTAATTAAGATAACTAATGAAGATTATAAGATAGTTGATGATAATGGTTTTACTCATATTCATCAGGATTGGACACGTCCTGATACCTCAGGAAGTCCTGATCTACCTTTCAAAATTTTCCATTTTAGTGTTCCTCCCGGAGGATTTCTCGATATCAGGTTGGTTTCCTCAGAAATTGAAACTATAAACCTAAGTAAACCCGTAGCACCGGTTCCTGAAATCATAAAAATCGGCAAAACACACGATTTTATCTATAATATTAAACCTGAATTATATGATAATTTAGCTTCTGAGTCACTACAGATGGATAAAATCACGCGATTCCGTTTTTATGAAATCGTGCCAGTTATTTTTTCCCCCTTTCTTTACGATCATGATACCTGGGATTTAACTATTTATAGAAATGCTGTTGTTGAAATAAATATTAGAGGTAATACTGATTTCCGGAATAATATCCCGGATAATTTTACCGATTCTTATGCAGGTTTCATCCTTAATTATGACCAGGCAAAGAGCTGGGTCACTGTTCCAGAAATTTCTCAAGTGATAATTCCCTTCGACCTTTCGGAATTCTGGTACAAGATCGTTATTAAAGATGTGGGTTCTTATCTGCTGACAGGATCTGATTTGCAGGAACTTCCTGATTATTGTGATCCGGGTTCGATCCGTATCCTGCAACTGATTATTGATAAAAGTAATGAAAGTAAGTATCTTAAAGAATTACCTCTGTGGGTAAATGATGACGATGGTTTGATCGATGATAATGACAGGATATATTTCGATGTGGAAAAAACCGGACCTGTTGATCCTACCACCGGATTTGCCTATCTCTGGTTGACTTTTGGCGGTAGATTTACCGATCAACCTTTAAGAACTCAGGATCTGCAAGAAAAAGCCGAAAGAAAAACCATAATTGATTTATTCCCGGTATCAAATGAACTTATCACCTCCAGAGAGGTTATCAATTCCATCCTGATCTACCCCGAAGAATTTTTCTCCCAGACGCAGAATCTAACTGAACTTCATCTGACTCATTATGATCTTGAAAGTGAACTTGCGGATCAACAAGATATTTTTGATATGTATAGCGGAGGTATACCCGATCCTGAAGCCATCAAAGATTTTCTGGAGTCCAGATTTATCGAACATCCTGAACTGGAATATGTTATTTTAATGGGATCAGGCACAGAGGATTGGAGTCATCCAACCGAGAAGAACCGAATCATAACCTATAATGGAAAGGATGATCTTTTTGTTACCTTTAATAACTCTTATCCCGAGTTGAAGATCGCTAGGTTACCGGCTCAAAACAGTACGGATCTAACGTTTCTGGTGGATAGGATTACACAATATATCGAAAACCCGGTTCCGGGATGGTGGCGTAACATCGTTCTTCTCCAACCGGATGATGAAAATAAAAGCGGTGGTTTCGAGGGTACGTCTGATATCGCCGGCATGAATCATACAATGCGGGCAGAAATGACAGCCAACCTGATCAACAACAGCGTCTTTATAGATAAACTATATGCTATCGAATACGATCTTGATCCTTATCAGAATAAACCAGATGTGCGCAATGAGATCATCGAGCGGATCAATGAAGGAAGATTGATCTGGTATTTTATTGGTCATGGAGATCACGATGTTCTGGGAGATGAAGAGTATTTCAGATCCTCATTGCATTTAAGATTACTTGAAAATAATGAAAAACTACCTCTTTTTCTGGCTGCTTCCTGCAGTGTTGGAGAATTTGATAAAGTAGAATATGATTGTACTGCAGAAAAACTGCTGTTTCATCGTGATGGAGGATCAATTGTCTCTATTGCTGCCTCAAGAGCCTGTGGTCCAATTAATAATACTAAGCTGATGTTTGCTGTTATTGATGAATGTATCAATGAAAGACATAATATTGGCACCTCTCTATTCAATGCCAAATTATTAACTACAGGATCTATTGGTACGTCAAATCTTTATAATCTTCTGGGTGATCCTTTATTGCCGATTTATCCTCCTGAAAGGTTTTTAATAACTACTGATCCACCGGATAGTTTGAAAGCAAGACAAACCGGCAGTGTAACCGGCAATTTTGGCAACATTCAGATCAACAGTACAACTGCAAATCTGAAAGTTTATGATTCAGATTATTTTACCTACTACCGTAATGAACTCAACGAAAGTCTGTATCACATTGGCTACCGTAAATACGGGAACACCTATTTCAGTGGTTTGATCGAGGTAACGGAAGGCAGTTATAATGCTGATTTTATTGTCCCCGATGATATCAGAGGTTATAAGGAAATCTCTAACCTGGTAGATTTCTATATAAACGTTGATGATGAATTCTACGGTTTCATAGCCGAAGGCGATAAAACATCCGAGATTAACAAGAATTTTCATGTAATAGTAACTTCTCCTCTGGGAGATCAGTACCTGGAAGTTGATACGGTAAGAGTCATTAACAACCAGACCGAGATCATTTTTAAAGACATTCTGGAAGGATCGGAGTTCTCAGTTGATAACTTTGGTCTTTTTCTTAATACTGGAGGTAGGGTTATAACCTATGTGATCGATGATAATACTCAGCAGGAATATCTCAGTTATTTTTATCCTATCATCATGGATAAAATACCGCTGAACATAGAAAATTCAGGGCCACCGCAAGTTCAGTTAATGCTGGATTCACATAAGTTCCAGGATGGGGATTATGTATCAACCTCACCTTTACTAATAGCGGATATAGAGGATGAGAACGGGATCAATATTCTGGGATCTTCAGGGCATAAGATCCTGGCTCTGATCGATGATGGTTTCGAGCCGATTGATGTGAGTACAGGATTTGTATATGAACTGAATTCCCATACCAAAGGTGTGTTGACCTGGCAATTACCTGTTCTGGATGAAGGACATCATACTATTCAGTTAATTGTTTTCGATAATTTCAATTTGCCCACTGTGATTTCAGTTGATTTTATTACCAGAAAATCAAGTAAAGTGGCGATCGAACAGATGTTGCCTTACCCCAATCCAATGAAGGATGATGGATATTTTACCTTTGTTGTGACTGAAGATTCCGAAATATCCATCATTATCTATACAATCACCGGAAAGAAGATCCGAACTCTTAATAAGATCCATTGTGATGCCGGATATAACCAGATATATTGGAATGGAAAGGATGAAGAAGGTGATAAACCTGCGAACAACACCTACTTTTATAAAATAAAGGCCAGACAATCCGAATCCAGTAAAACGACAGAGAAGATCGGTAAGTTCATAATTTTAAAGTAGGATATTGACAAGAATAGTCCATATTTTTTTTGGTTACTCTTTTCATTAAAAAATGTATATAAATATATTCGGGGGAAACATGAAAGATATTAGAAATATCGCATTGGTTGGTGCGAGTGGTGCTGGAAAAACAAGTCTGGTCGAACAAATACTATACCATGCTAAAGCTACAACTAGAGTCGGCAAGATCGAAGAAGGCAATACCGTAATGGATTTCAGTGCCGAAGAAATTGAGAAAGGAATTTCCATGGTGCTGGGCATGGCTAATTATAATTGGAACAATTGCAAGGTCAATATATTGGATGCCCCGGGCTCGGCTGATTTTGCCTGTGAACAGATCTCAGCCGCCATTGGTGCGGAAACATTGCTTTTTATGGTCAATGCTGTTTCTGGATTTGAAGTGAGTCTGGAACAATCCTATGAATTGCTTAAGGATCGAAATTTATCCCAGGGATTTATTATCAATAGGATGGATAGTGATGGAGCTGATTTCAATAAAACTCTGGAAGCGATCAGAGAAAATACCGGTGTGAA
Source organism: Candidatus Cloacimonadota bacterium (assembly GCA_030592835.1). Classification (GTDB taxonomy): domain Bacteria; phylum Cloacimonadota; class Cloacimonadia; order Cloacimonadales; family TCS61; genus JAUVIJ01. The sequence continues at coordinate 6,775 of JAUVIJ010000040.1, forward strand.
CCCGGTTCCGATTTTTCTTCCGATCGGGGCTGAGCACAAATTTGAAGGTGTCGTGGATATAATCAAGGGTAAAGCTTTCGTTCAGGGTAAAACCGTTGATATTCCCGGAGACCTTGTTGATATTGTAGAAGAAAGCAAATTGAGTTTGATGGAAGCTGTTGCGGAAAGTGATGATGCTTTGCTGGAAAAATATTTTGATGCGGGAGAACTTACCGATAAAGAACTTTCTCAGGGAATAAAAAACGCAATTGCCAAAGGTGCTCTGATTCCTGTCTTCACCTGTTCAGCAACCCATGATATAGCAGTAAAAGAATTAATGGATGCTTTCCTGGATTATCTTCCCTCGCCCGCAGATAAAAATGAGATCAGTTTGATCAAGGATGATAAAGTAGAAACTATTAGCTGCAAACTCGAAGGTGATCTTGTAGCCTATATCTTTAAATCTTTTTCTGATCCTAATGTCGGTGATATAGCTTATGTCCGTGTATTCTCGGGAGTTTTAAAGAACGGAATGGATGTAAAGATTCCGGAAAAAGATGAGAAAGATAAGATCGGTTCGATGTTCTTCGTTGTCGGAAAGACTAGAAAAGACACAAATGAGATCAAAGCTGGGGACATTGGAGCTCTCGTTAAACTGAGAAATGCCAGGGGTTTTGATACTATCTGTGCACAAAATACATCTCTTCAATATCCTGAAGTTGAGATACCTTCACCTGTTTACTGGCAGACAATTAAAGCCATAAATCAGAGTGATGAGGATAAAATTGGGGCAGCTATCACAAAACTGATGGATGAAGACCCAACTTTGAAAATGCAGATAAATACTGAGACTACTGAGAATGTTCTCTCCGGGATCGGAGAACAGCAGCTTCTTCTGTTAAAAAAGAAACTGAAATCCCGTTATAAGATCGAAGCAGAATTACAAATGCCATCCATACCCTACAAAGAAACAATTCGTGGAAATGCTGATATCAGCTATAAACATAAAAAACAGACTGGTGGTAGAGGCCAATATGCAGAAGTTTATTTCAAGGTGTATCCACTACAGCGGGGTGAAGGTTTCGAATTCAAAAATTCCATTGTAGGTGGTGTAATTCCCAGTAAGTTCATTCCGGCTATTGAAAAAGGTCTGAATGAAGTTCTTGCAAAAGGTATTATTTCCGGTCATCTTGTTGTTGATATTAAAGTCGAGGTTTACTATGGCAGTTATCATGATGTAGATTCCTCAGAAATGGCTTTCAAAATTGCATCTTCGCAGGCTATGAAGAAAGCGTTTGATGTAGCAAACCCGATTTTACTAGAACCGATATATGAATTGCAGATCATTATTCCTACTGAATCTATGGGTGATGTAATGGGCGATGTTTCCACCAGGAGAGGGAAAATTCTTGGTATGGAACAAAAAGGAAAGAAACAAATCCTTAATGCTTTAATGCCTTTGGCAGAACTTTTCAACTACTTTCCTTCACTGAAATCTCTGACCCAGGGTCGAGGAAAATTCACCCAGAAATTTTCCAATTATGAGAAAGTTCCTGATGATATAGCTGCGAAAGTAATTGCAGAAGCCAACAAAAAAGAGGATTAATTCCCAACTGGAGACAATATGTCGGGTCATAGTAAATGGAGTTCAATAAAAAGGAAAAAAGGGGCTCAGGACGCCAAAAGAGCTAAGATCTTTACCCGCCTGGTCAAAGAGATCATAATCTCCGCCCGTGAAGGTGGCGGTGATCCAGGAGCCAATCCCCGTTTACGCCTGGCAGTTTCAAATGCTAAAAATGCAAATATGCCCAACAGCAATATAGATCGTGCTATTAAAAGAGGAACAGGAGAGATCGAGGGTGCAAACTACGAAAGTCTGACTTACGAGGGTTACGGTCAAAATGGCGTTGCTATCCTGGTAGAAACACTGACAGATAATAAAATAAGAACAGTGTCGGAAGTTCGTCATATGTTTTCCAAATATGGTGGCAATATGGCCGAATCGGGATCTGTTTCCTGGATCTTCGAACAGAAAGGACTGATCGAACTTGCGGATGCTGATCTCGATGAAGACGAAGTTATGATGGCTTCCCTAGATGCCGGAGCAGAAGATGTGGAAAACAACGATGGTTTTTTTTCAATCTTTACTCCCTACAACAATCTGCATATAGTGCATAAAAATTTGGAAGAAGCCGGTTATAATATAGAAAAAGCAGAGTTTATCCAGGTACCCAAGAATACTGTAAATGCTGATGATGTTGCTGAAAAATTATTTAAGCTTATCGATAATCTGGAAGATCTGGATGATGTACAGAAGGTCTATGCCAATTTTGAGTTATCCGATGAAGTTTTGAAAAGGGTTACTCAAGATTGATTATTCTTGGCATAGATCCGGGAAGCAGATATTGTGGTTATGGTCTGATTGAAATACAGAATAATCGAATACAGGCTGCCGGATGTGATGTGATCAAAATCAAAGAAAGTCTCAGTTTACCTCAAAAATTAACCGTGCTCTACAAGGGAATTTCAGATGTGATCAAGGAATACAAGCCCGATATGGCTGCGGTAGAAACGATTTTTTATGGCAAGAACATCAAATCTGCTTTTACTCTTGGTCATGCCAGAGGTGTGATCCTGCTGGCTCTGGCTAACAGTGAGATTACTATCAATGAGTATTCTCCCAGGGAAGTAAAAAAATCCGTGGTCGGGAATGGAAACGCATCCAAAGAACAGGTTCAATATATGATAGGTAAAATACTTAAACTCGAAAAAAAGAATATATCACAGGATGCTGCCGATGCTCTGGCAGTTGCTTTATGCTTATTCAATAAACTAAAATTTGCTGCTAAAAGCTGAGTTTGAAATTATGATAGCATATTTACAGGGAACATTGTCTGCTAAAACTCCAGTAATGACTAATGTTGATTGCAGTGGAGTCGGGTATGAAGTACACATACCGCTAAGCACTTTTGATCTTCTTCCTCACATTGGAGAGAGTGTGAAACTCTATGTTCATTATTCCTTCAATGAAATAGATGGAGTACGTCTTTTTGGTTTCTATACAATCGAGGAAAAGGAATTGTTCCGAAACCTGATCTCCGTATCAAAAGTAGGACCTAAAATAGCACTGGCTGTTTTGTCCAGCCTATCTGTACAGGATTTTCTTCTTGCTATTACTGCTTCTGATGTCAGATTACTTTCAACAATCTCTGGAATTGGAAAAAAATCAGCCGAAAGGTTAATAATTGAATTGAAGGATAAAATCGGTCAGATCGTTTCTACAAAATTTCTCAAGGACTCAACTGCATCCGGAAAGAGTTTTATCTACGAGGCCGAATCGGCACTTTTAACTTTGGGATATAAGATCTATGATATCCGAAAAGCTTTTAAGGTATTACTGAAAGAGGAAGAATATACCAGTTCAGAGGAATTGATAAAAGCTGCTATTAAGCTTCTTTATTCCAAGAAAAACATATGATCGATTTTCGCCTGCAAGCCTTTAAGATTATTAATAAGGTATTTTCAAAAAACCTTTATTCAGATAAATTATTACATCGGATCCAGACAAAAAATTCCCTAGAAGATCCTGGAATAGGCCTGCTTTATCGCTTAGTGAAAGGTGTGATAAAACAGAAGCTTCAACTCGATTGCATCTGCAAACAGTACACAGATCCCCATAAATATAAAAACACAAATTATAAGATTAAAATTCTTCTCTATATATCTTTATATCAGATCCTTTATTTCGACTCAATACCGGATCATGCTTCGGTAAATGAATCTGTGAATCTGGCAAAAAAGCTTTTTAATGAAACAACCGCAAATTTCGTCAATGCAGTACTGCGTTCTTTCTTGCGAGATAATAAAAAAATATCCTATCCTCAGGATCAAATCGAGAATTTATCCTGCAAATATTCATTCCCGGTGAATCTGATCAGAACTTGGATTGACTACTGGGGATTGGAAAATACCAGAAAACTTTGCCTTTATTTTAATAGCCCTTCCCACTTGAATATCAGGGTGAATTGTATTGCTACCAATCGTGATAAATTAAAAACTTATTTTGATCGTCGCAAACTCCACACGATACTATCTCCTGCCAGCGATAAAATTCTGATCTCTGAAAATGGGAGCCAGATCATCCGGGATATTGCTTTCAGCGAGGGTTATTTCTCAATTCAGGATCAATCGGCTGCCCTGGTAGTGGAACTTTTAAATCCAAAGGATAATGAATCCATTCTTGACCTTTTTGCCGGGCCAGGAGGTAAGACCTGTTACATGGCAGAATTAATGGATAGTACCGGAGAGATCATTGCTGTTGATAAATTTCCCAATAAAGTTCGCAAGATTAAACAGAATATAGCCAGAC
>JAUVIJ010000141.1 GCA_030592835.1 Candidatus Cloacimonadota bacterium
GAAAGCCTGAAATCCATTTATATGGTGGGACAAAAGCTCTTTTTGACAAGAATGGTTTAAAAAAGATCTATGTTTCTATCTCACATATTAAGGCTTATGCCAATGCTTGTGTTGTAATAGAAAAATAAATAAATAGGAGAGGAAGTTATGGCACTGGAAAGATTAAATACTGCACTTAACAAAAATCTGGAAGAATTACGCACAACAGGAAGAGATAAAGGTGCGGAATTGGTTATTCGTGAAATCAAAAAAGGAAAAGGGAAGTTTGGTGCACGTTACATTTTAGAAGGTTACGGAGAACAAGAATTCATCAAAATGAATGCAAATTCCTACCTTGGAATGTCAATGAATCCGGAAGTTATCGAAGCCGAAGAAGCAGCAGCTCAAAAATTTGGTGTAGGACCGGGAGCAGTCAGGTTTATCAGCGGAACTCATACTCCACATATTGCTCTGGAAAAGAAACTAGCAGAATTTCACGGGCGCGAAGCCGGAATGATATTCAGTTCTGCTTATGTTACAAGTTTAGGTGTTATTTATCCACTTACGACAAAAGAAACAGTAGTAATTTCTGACGAATTAAACCATAATTGTATTATTCAGGCAATGCGACTTTCCCGTCCAGCCGCGAAAATGATCTATAAACATAATGATATGAACGATCTCGAAGCAAAACTAAATGATGCTATTGGAAAAGGGAAACGTTGTTTGGTTATTACAGATGGTATTTTCAGTATGCGGGGTGATTTTTCTCCTCTTAATGAACTCACGGAAATTTGTAATAAATTCAATGACAAATTCGAGGAAGGTGTTATCACTATCGCCGATGATTCCCACGGTGTGGGAGCATTTGGAAAAACCGGTAGAGGAACTGAAGAATATACAGGTGCGAAAGTAGATATACTGATTGGAACTCTGGGTAAAGCTTTTGGCGTGAATGGTGGTTATGTAGTAGCTTCTAAAACGGTATTAGATTATCTGCGCGAGTCAGCCCCCATGTATATTTATTCTAATCCGATCACCTGTTCGGAAGCTGCAGCTACACTGAAAGTTTTAGAAATTCTGGATAGTGAAGTCGGTGTTAAAAGATTGGAACATCTTGCTGTAATGACTAAAAAATTTGAAGATGGATTAAAAGCATTAGGATTTGATACAATCGAAGGGCCACATCCAATTGTTCCGCTTATGATTCGCGATACAGCGGAAACCACTAAATTAGTTAATTATCTTACGAAGAATGGTGTTCTCGGAACAGGTTTGAACTTCCCGGTTGTACCCAAAGGTGATGAGGAGATCAGATTCCAGATAAATGCCGATCATATGGAAGCTGATATCGATAAGGTATTGGAAATTCTGAAAAATTATAAAAAGGGCTAATAATTATTCAGAAATGTCACATATAAAAGGGTTCTGCAAAATTTAAGTTGTTATTGCAAGGTTTACCTGCCGAAGGCATGGTTTCTCATGAAGGGATTCTCCCGAAGCAATCTTAATCTCTGACTAACTGATTAAAAAAGAGATTGCTTCCACCTACGCTCAAGCTTCCGCCTTCATTCAAATTACGGCGGATAAAACGGTTTGGCAGGGAGAATTGAAGTCATCCCTCCGGCAGCTGCCGGAGAGAGACCGTTTGCCTTGTCGTAGTTCCGATTTGCTGGAACGAAGACAGGAGGGTGAGTTAGATAACCTAATTGTGTAGAACGCTTTCACATTTACAAACAGGGAGAATCACTCCCTGTTTTTTTATATGAAAAGAAGTAACATTAGAAAATATGATTTTCGTAAATTCTAATCCTTAATTCTTCGATATCATCATTTTGTTCGTAAAATTGGATTCCTTATCAATAAAAAAACTTGCAAAAAATTTACAGATACAATTTAAAGAAGTTATGGATAATAAAAAGCAAGGTATTCTCTATATTGTTCCTACTCCCATTGGAAATCTGGGTGATATGACTTACAGAGGTGTCGAGGTTCTGAACCGGGTATCACAGATCGGGGCTGAGGATACAAGAACCTCCAAAACTCTTTTGAATAAATATGGAATTAGAACACCTGTGATCAGTTATCACAAATTCAATGAAAGAAAGAGAACTAACGATCTGCTTGCTGAATTAAAACAGGGAAGAGATATTGCTATTATCTCCGATGCCGGAAGCCCCGGTATCAGTGACCCGGCTTTGATCCTGATCAATCAGGCTATAAATAACGGGATCAGGGTTGAGATCCTGCCTGGTGCAACTTCTATTATTCCGGCAGTTCTTCAGTCAAACCTGTATGAAGATGCTTTTTATTTCTGCGGCTATTTGCCCGATAAGCAAACTCTGAGAAAGGAAAAAATCGAAAAGCTCCAGTTCATCGAAGCTCCCCTGATTTTTTTTGTTGGTCCTCATGATCTAATAGAATTTCTAACAACGATACACACAACTTTGGGAAACAGAAAGATCACTATCTGCCGTGAGATCAGTAAAATCCATGAAACAATATACAGGAGTCAGGTAAATACATTTATAGAAGACAGTAGTATAATCCTTCAAAAAGGTGAATTTGTAATTGTAGTTGAAGGATATGTTGAAACAGAGATCGATGAAAAAACAGTAAAGGAATTACTGAATTCTTATCTCAACTCAGGTATTAGCACAAAAGAAGCGGTGAAATTGGTTTTTCGGGAAACAGGCTTTCCTCGTAATAAAATCTATCGGATTGCTCTGGATATGAAGAATAAGTAATTTGTTGACTGATAAAATCAGGGTAAATTTATTAGCAGAAAATCAGTAACAAGGAGATATTAATGTTCCCAGGTGGAAAAAAAGGTATGAAGGACTTGATGAAACAAGCCCAGAAAATGCAACAGGATCTTGCCAAAGCTCAGGAAGAGTTAGCTAATCTTGTCGTAGAAGGAAGTTCCGGCGGTGGAATGGTAAAGGTGAAAATGAATGGCCGCAACCAGATATTATCGATGAAGATAGATCCGGAGGTCGTAGATTCCGAAGATATTGAAATGCTGGAAGACCTTATCATTGCGGCGGTTAACGAAGCTCAAGAGAAAATAAGCGATCAGTCTGAAGATGAAATGTCCAAATTTACCGGAGGAATAAAAATCCCAGGATTATATTGATCTATGTTCCCGAAAATAATTAACGAACTCATAAATAATTTTCAGAAACTCCCTGGAATCGGAAAAAAAAGCGCGACCAGATTGACAATGCATCTGCTGGGGGGCAATCAAAAGGCAGCTTTGGAACTGGCTGAATCCTTAACTACTGCAGTTAACGGAATTTCAAACTGCTCTCTGTGTAATATGCTTACAGATACTGATCCCTGCATACTCTGTACTGATAGATCAAGAAATGAAAATCAGCTTTGTATTGTAGCGGATACCCAGGATTTATTCTTGGTAGAATCTACAAAAGAATATAAAGGACATTATTTTGTTCTGGGCGACCTTCTCTCTCCGCTGGATGGAATCGGACCCGACGAGATTAAATTTCCTCAACTGAAAGAATATATTGCGGGTAAAGAGATTGAAGAATTGATCCTTGCCCTGAATCCCTCGGCAGAAGGTGAAAGCACGATCCATTTCTTGAGCTCACAATTGAGTAATTCAGTGAAGAAAATCACCAGACTTTCTACAGGTTTACCCTTTGGGGGAGATATTGAATATACGAGTTCATTAACCCTGGGTAATGCTTTAAAGAGAAGATACAAGGTAGATGATTAAAGATCATGGCTTTGTGTAAAAGACTAACCTTTCTCATAATAATACTATTGATCAGCTTTGCCTGTGGTCATAAGAAATCTCCTACAGGAGGAAAAAAGGATTTAGTCAAACCGGAGATCATTAATGTATTTCCGGAAGAGTTTTCTAACATTAATAATGTGCAGAAATTGGAATTCACATTCTCAAAACCAATCGAAAGAAATACGATTTTTTCCGGGCTCCATATTTATCCGGCAATACTGAAAATAAAATATAAATGGGATAAAAATACACTGATCATTATAATTCTGGAAGATCTGGAGCCGAATAAAAATTATTATTTTTCCTTTTCACCGATCATAACCGGAGAACATAATAATTCCCTAAATAAGGATTATATTTTTGTCTACCATACCGGAACCTTGAATAAAAATCGGATATCCGGTACTATCGAATATGAAATACCGGAAGATAGTAATAGGCTGATAAACCTTAATCTTTTTACCGCTGATACAACCTGGATCTATTCCTGTAAACTGTCCGGGAGTAATTATATCCTGGAAAATCTGAACCACCAGAAACACCTTATCCGGGCTTTTATCGATCTGGATAATGACAACATCTATGATTTTTCGGATGAACCTTATTTCGAATCGATGACTGAGGGTGAGAAATCCGTTAACCTGACAATCATGCTTGCTTATCAGGATACTATTCGACCCAGGATAATCGATGCTGAGGTAGGTTCGTCCAATCAAATTAAATTGGAATTTTCTGAAAATCTTTCCCGGATTGACCGGGTTTATATTGAGAAAGCAGATTCTTTAAAGGAAAACGTAGAGATAAAAGCCTGGTATCATGACCGGGAAACCCTTACTGTTGTTAGTTCAGATCTTGAAGAAGAAAAATACAATATTTTTGTGACAGAGCTGACAGATTTGAAAAGTAACATAACATTTCTGGATTCGATACTGATCGACGGAACTTCTCATCCGGATTCTCTGGCACCTGTGGTCATAAGTCATAAGCCAAGAAATGGTGCGACGATAGATACACTTGAACCTGAGATTGAGCTTGTTTTCTCTGAGATCATTTTCAAAGAGAATATCTCTGTTTCTTTAAACGGAGTCGAAGATAATCAGACTATAGATCTTATCACGACTACAGAGAACGGACCTATATTTCACTATTACACTAAACAGAAATTAAAGAATTACATATCTTACCGGCTGGAAGTTATAGTTACGGATATTAACGGGAATGAAATGACGGAACCATTTTCCATTATTTTTATCCCGGTTGTCAGATAAAAGATCGCTGAGATTTTATGCTGTTTCTATTATTCTTCTCCATTTAAGGAAATGTGATCGAATTAATCTATTTGACAGCTTTGAGAATTTATTAAATTTTACACAAAATTTAAGGAAGTATTCTGCAAAACGGTGTGTTTGTAAAAATAAATAAAGAATGTCATTGTGAGTAATCTTTCAATGGAATCATACGAAGCGATCTCATTCTTTAGCAGATATGAATAAATTGTAAATTGCTCAACTAAATTTAAGAATAAAAGGAGATTATACGAAAAAATTATTATTGATTTTAAGTCTTACTATCCTGGCGCAATTATTAATGGCAGATCTGGGATTTTACGGAA
>JAUVIJ010000121.1 GCA_030592835.1 Candidatus Cloacimonadota bacterium
TTTCTTAATAACTGGTTTGATAAAAATACGGATCACTATGTAGAAGAGATTATTAAAAGCCAGCTTGGTACTCATCTGGATCAGCACAGTTTATATAAAATGCTGACTCTCGACAGAAAGATCAAATTTTTCAAGAAGATAACTGCTGTTTGTATATCCAGGAATTTGAGAGGTTTTACAGCGGGATCCTTTATGCTGGGTAGATTTCTCTGCCAGAAACATCCGGTAGATTTTTGGAAAAGAATGGAGATCCATGAGATCGGATTTCTACTTAACGAATCAATTCTTTTTGAAAAATATCTTCAGGTTATCAATGATGTTGGTGAAAGAAAATTGAACAGAGCACGAAAACGGATTCTCGATTATGGTCTGGATAAGATACATCTCAATATAGCCAATGCCAAGATATTTGTCACTCTGAAATTGATCTTTTCCAATTGGGAAGAACTGATCAAGTCCTTACCGGAATTTTATGCTGATGAAACTGAAGAATTGATCACACTCTTAAAAAAACCATATGGAGAAATCTACGATTACAATTTACAATGGTCGATAAATGAACTTGTAGAAATATGTGAAGAAGAGGGTTTGGAAATGCCCTCTGCTCAGGATTCTTAAACCCAGATAATGCAGTAGAGGTTTATTAAAGAGTGGTAATATTTTATAGGGGGATGGTTTAGTTCCGAAAGCATTCGGAATGTGCATATCATCAAGATATTCAGAAATAATTTTGTAAATCACTCACACATAAAAGATTTATAAGCATAAGGCTTATTGATGCTGTTTGCAAAATTCTATTGCATTATCTGGATTAAATACCCCGGTCTCTATCAGTCCAAATCTGTTTGTGCATTTGCAATTGCATTCTGACTTTGAGTTTATCTGAAAGGATCCATTCCGCTAACTTACATGGTTCCAATTCATTGATTACGGGTGAAAACAGGATATGATGACCCATCAGTTGCATTGATTCCATAAATTTGACAGCCCATTCATAATCGGATAGACTTGAAATAACGAATTTAATTTCGTCCCAATCTGTATTTATATATCCGAGATTACTTTTAAGGAAGCTATTCTCATTCCCACTTCCGGGACATTTGATGTCAACAATCTTGTGAACGTATTGGGGAACTCTATCAAGTTTTAAACTACCATTGGTTTCCAGCAGGATTTGATAATCAAGCTGGTGCAGATCTTCCAACAAGGAATAAACTTCCGTTTGTAATAAAGGTTCTCCTCCGGTAATGGAACACAATTTTACAGGCTGATAATTTTCAATTTTTTTAATAATTTCGCAGGTATTGAGCTGAAACTCGGTTTTTCTGGCATAATTTGTATCGCAGTAGGAACAGTTAAGATTACATCCAGCGAATCTAATAAAAATACAGGGGTATCCGGAAAAGCTGGTTTCACCCTGAATGCTGAGAAATATCTCCGAGAGATTGATCATGAGAAAGGCAAGTAAGGTAATGTTTTATGGTAACCCAGGATCGAGTCGATCTTATGATTCAGGCGAAGGGGATCGCCAATAATTATTTTTTTTGAACCGGATAACTCAAATTCAGAATAGTCAGCATCAGAAATTTGAAAATTTTGGATTAATTCCTCATCCCCATAAATGGGTTTTCCCTGGTGAACTAAGAGGGCAATGTCTTCTGGATTTGCCTCTAGAAGGTTTTCAAAGGGATCCTCATATTTTTTTCTGATCAACAACAACTCTTCAGTTCGATCTTTGAGTTCTCCATACTGATCTGATAAGAACAAAGCCTTTCTGGCATTAATTGAGACAAATGTAAAAATTTGATTCAAAGGAATTTCAGGGAAATTATCGCGAAATATACGCATTTCCTCTAATAAATTAATACTACCGGACATTGTGGAATCTGTTCCCAATACTAAATTGACTCCAGCTTCGAGGCAGGCTTTTATATCTATGGTCTTTCCTATCAGGAATAAATTTGATTTAGGACAACAGCATATGGAAGTTCCTGCCGCACCACATTTCTTGATTTCATCGTCTGTCAGAGAAATACCGTGTATGATCAGTGTATTCGGTTGAAGTAAACCTTCTTTCTCAAACCGGGCAAATGCAGTTCGAGCCTTTTCATTGGTTCCTTCACCAAGATGAAGGATAAATGGCATGATCCCCCTGGTTTCCTGCCATTCTTCCTTTGCAGTTTTACCGCCCCACCAGTTTCCGAGGGAAATGGAATGACATTGTTTATAATTTCTCACAACTTCTATCGGAAAGTGCCGATAATATTCCTCTACCTGGTTCGGAGCATGATCCTGAACAACTGCACATCCCGAAAAAATATTCTTGTATATACCGAGATCAGCTAAAAGCAGAGCATTTCCCCTGATCAAATGAAATTTACCATCGTTGATCCAGATCTTATTTCGCTCGAGATAAGGTTGAGATTCCTTCATCTCCTCAACCCAGATATCTGTTGTGGTATAAGGGGCATTATCCCCTGCTTTTGGATACCAGTTCCCTATCAAATGGTCATGGCTGTTGATCAAAGGTGGATAAGCGTAATATTGTGGTAATCGGATCTCATTTTCCGGAGATTTATCGAACTTGCTGATTATATTCAGCCAGGATGATGATATCAGATGAGGAGAATGAATAGTTTTACCGGGTTTTATTTTCATGTTTTCAGTTTACGGTTTAATAGTGGAAGAATCTCGAATAAATCACCAACAAGACCAAGATTTGCCACCTTAAATATGGGGGCGTCAGGGTCCTTATTAATAGCAATGATATAATCTGCAGATTGCATTCCAGCAAGATGCTGGATCGCTCCTGAAATACCGATCGCCAGGTAAATTTTTGGTTTTATGGTCTTACCGGTTTGTCCTACTTGATGGGGATAGGCAACCCATTCGGAGTCAACAGCTGCTCTGGAAGCACCTACCGCACCGCCGAGAGCATTAGCCAACTCTTCTATCAGTTTAAAATTGTCTTTGGTTTTAAGACCTCGACCTCCCGAAATTACCAGGTTGGCCTCTGTCAAGTTAATGGTCTGGGTTGTGTCTTTTTCAAAACCCAGATATTTAGTTCCCAAACTGAATTCAGAAAGATCAATTGCTTCTTTTATGATCTCGCCTTTATTATCGGGATTTCTTTCTATAGGGTCCATAACCTTATGTCTGACAGTAGCCATCTGGGGCATGTGATCGGGTGTTACGATAGAAGCCATGATATTGCCGCCGAAAGCTGGTCTGGTCTGAATCAGGTTTTCAGTGTCAGGATCAATATCCAGGCCGGTGCAGTCCGCAGTCAATCCTGTTTCCAGTTCAACGGCGACTCTGGGAATAAAAGATCTTCCTGTTACCGTTGCTCCTGAAATAATAATCTGAGGTTTATATTTCTTTGCCAGCTCAACAAAAGCATAAGTATAGGGAAGATCCCGGAAATTTTCCAGTTCGGGTGATTCAACTATATAGACTTTTTCAGCCCCGTATGCAATCAATTCTTCTGATAAGAAAGAAATATTGTTACCGAGAAGAACTGCGGATAATTTCGAATCAAGTTGATCAGCTAATTCTCTCCCTTTACCCAGCAGTTCATAAACAACGGGAGCAATTTCTCCATGCTTGTGTTCGGCGAATACCCAGACACCCTTATATTGTGATTTATCGATCAGTTTCTGTCCAAACTTACGGATAATAATAGCGTCAAAACTGCAGGCACTGACGCAGGCACCGCATAAAGTACATTTATCAACATCAATTTCAGCCAGCTTGTCTACAATTTCAATTGCATTGTAGGCACAAGCTTTTAAACATAATCCGCAACCCACACATTTGTGGACAACAACTTCAATCATTTTTCTTCCTCAATTTTGAAATACTTTTGATTAAGCTAAAATCATTAATTTTTGCGTCAAGTTTAAATTTCGCAGGGCTTATATCCTTTCAGGAAAAGATTGACAGTAAATGGATTGACAAAGTTTTTGAAATAAAATTGGAGATCAGATGAACCAGAGTTTGATTAGAAATTTTTGCATAATAGCGCATATTGATCATGGTAAATCCACCCTGGCTGACAGGCTGCTGGAAGAAACCAACGTTATTGATAAAGCTTTACATGAAGATCAGATCCTGGATGATATGGATCTGGAACGGGAAAGAGGTATAACGATCAAATCCCATGCTATTAGAATGCAATACAAATATAAAAATGAAGACTATGTCCTCAATCTTATCGATACCCCCGGTCATGTTGATTTCTCTTATGAAGTATCGAGAAGCCTGGCTTCTTGTGATGGTGCCCTGCTTCTAGTCGATGCTTCTCAGGGTATAGAGGCTCAAACAATGAGCAATCTTTATCTGGCTCTCGAAAATGATCTGGAGATTTTACCGATAATCAATAAGATAGATCTTCCTAAAGCCGATGTGGAAGGAACTGAGCATGATATTATTGAAAATATTGGTGCTTCAGGAGATCATATCATTAAAGTAAGTGCAAAAGATGGTACAGGTATTTCTCAATTGATCGACGGTATAATCAAAGATTTGCCACCACCCAAAGGTGATATTGACTTACCGGCTAAGGCTCTTATATTCGATTCTTATTTCGATAAATACAGAGGTGTAATCGTGCTGATCAGAATGTTCGACGGCATTCTGAGAAAAGGAGACGCGATCCGGTTTTTCTCCACTAAAAGATCCATGAATATAGAGGAGATCGGCTATCTGGGTTTAATGAAGGAAAAGCAGAAACAACTCATAGCAGGCGAGGTGGGTTATATAATCGCTAATATTAAGGAAGTTACTGATGCTAAAGTGGGGGATACGATCACAACAATCGAAAACGGTTGTAATCAAGCTCTTCCCGGTTTTCAGGAACCAAAACCCATGGTTTACAGCGGTGTTTTTCCCCTGGCAAAAGAAGATCATGAAAACCTCAGGGAAAGCCTGGCTAAGCTGAAGTTGAATGATGCAGCGCTGACCTATGAACCCGAAAGTTCTCTGGGGCTTGGATTTGGGTTCAGGTGCGGTTTTCTGGGGATGCTGCACCTGGAAATTGTACAGGAAAGGCTTTTTAGAGAATATAATGTGCCGATCATCACCACAACACCGAGTGTGAGATTTGTAATTAATTTAACTGACGGTTCCCGGAAAGTTATTTATAATCCTATCGATATGCCCGATCCGGTTAGAATTGATAATATCCAGGAACCCGTAATGGATGTTGAGATCATTGTGCCGACCAAATTTGTTGGGAATATCCTCAATCTGGTTCAGGAGAGAAGAGGTATTCAGAAAGATATGCAGTATATTGATGAAAAGCGGGTTTCTATCCATTACGAAATACCTCTGATCGAAATAATCTTCGATTTTTATGATAAACTGAAATCGGTGAGCAAAGGTTATGCATCCCTTGATTATTCCTTTAAGGAGAATAGAAAATCTCAGGTTGTTAAAGTCGATATTCTTATTAATGGAGAAAAAGTCGATGCTATGTCCTTCATCTGCCATGAGGAGAAAGCTTATCAATGGGGCAAAAGTGTTACCCAGAAACTGCAGGAAGTTATTCCTCGACATCTTTTTAAAATTGCTCTTCAAGCAAGTATAGGTTCAAAAATTATTGCCAGGAGTACGATCAATCCTCTCCGGAAGAATGTGACTGCAAAATGCTACGGTGGCGATATCACCAGGAAAAGAAAACTTCTGGAAAGGCAGAAAGAGGGTAAGAAAAGGATGAAAGAGATTGGATCAGTGTCCATACCTCAAAATGCCTTTATGGAAGTTCTGAAAGCTGATAGATCCTGATGAAATGGTTTTATGTCCTACTGGCTCTTGCCACAATATTTTTTTGGGGAGTCTCGCTCACTTTAACAAAAACATTATTGTTAAATTCATATACACCTAACTTATTGACTTTCCTCCGTTTTCTGATAGCCTTGATCGCTGTAAAAATATTCCTGCCTCGAGGAACCTCGGGTAAGATAGAAAAAGGTGATCACTTCAGTTTTTTTTTAATGGCTCTCGGAGGGATTTCCCTGTTTTATTTTTTTGAGAATACTGGACTTAAATATACAACAGTTTCCAATACATCTCTGATAACAGCTACAATTCCTTTGTTTGCACTGATTACAGCCAGGATATTCTATTCAAAAAAGGTACTCTGGCAGAATTTTATAGGCATTTTCCTTGGATTGAGCGGGACTTTTCTGCTTTTTTATAAAGATCTGATTCGCTCCAGCCTGCATTTCAGAGGCGATCTTCTCATCTTCTGCTCAGTTATTATGTTTATCATATATTCCTTTGCCTACAGACGGATAATGAAAA
>JAUVIJ010000147.1 GCA_030592835.1 Candidatus Cloacimonadota bacterium
AGGACTGCGTCCGGTGTGTTTACTCCGGCTACTGCCGGATGACGGATTAATGGGGTTGGGATAATTTTGCAGATGTAAATCAGATGCAGGTATTAATTCAACCGAAGCATCAGTAATGGGATGGAGGTTTTCAAAATAGTTAAAGGTTCCATCATAATTTCCTAAAACTAGATCGGGATCTCCATCGGCATCCAGGTCAGCCAGGGCGGGAGTAGTATTTTGTCCCCCTGAGATCCCGAAAAAAGGAAAGGGATTCTCTATCCATATTCCGTTCTGGTTCTCAAAATATGTAAGATCACCCCATAAATTACCGGTAAGAATATCGAGGTCATCATCAAAATCCAGATCAGCAATAGTTGGAACACAGTTTGTGCCTACATCGATATTACCAAAATAGTTTGGAATCTCGATCCAATCGGGATCTATTAGAGTTCCCTGATTTTCGAAATAGAACAGATTCCCATCTTCATTTCCGGCTATTATATCCAGATCGTTATCACTATCCATATCCAGCAAACGGGGAACCGACCAACCCCCCAAATCGACAAAGGCGAGAACATCACTTTGGTAGATAAAACCTGACCCTGTGTTGAGGTGAAAAAAGAAATTTCCGCTGAGATCACCAACAATGGCATCGGGAAAATTATCATTATTTACGTCTCCTATTGTTATGGCAGAATAGATGGAATGGTCTATACTGGAAAAATAACTGCTGTTTTCTTGCCAGGCGGGACCATAGATAGTGCCGGTATTTTCGTAATATTTAATGTCACCCAGATTACTACCGCTGATCAGATCCAGATCATCATCACCATCGAAATCGAAGAAGACAGGATTACTTGCACCTCCTACATCCAGCACACCTCCAAAGAGCGAAGTATTGATTTGCCAGACAGGAATTGCAGGAGTACCATTATTTTCATAATAATTTAAGGGACCGGCAACAGTTCCGAAGATCAAATCAAAATTATTATCTCCATTTAAGTCGACGAGATCCGGAGAATTCCAATAAGTATCATTTCCCAGCCCGGCAAAGATAGTTGAGTTGATTTCCCAGTCAGCATTAACAGGATTGCCTGTATTCTCATAATAAACAAATCCATATGTATCTTTACCTACTAAAAGATCCTGATCATCGTCATTATCGATATCACAGAAATTCGGATAGGCGTAAAGTCCTACATCTCCGATTGTTTGAACATTGTTTTCGGAAAAATCAGCTTCTTCGTTTGTGCCTATATTGAAGTATATTTTAATTGTTCCATTATTGCTTAGTCCCACAACCAGATCGAGATCTCCATCGTCATCCAGATCTGCCAGATCAGGTACGGGATTCTGTCCGACATTCAATCCGGCAAAAAAGTTATTGATAAGCTCAAATAAAGGTGTATTAGCAGTACCATTGTTCAAGAAAAGATTTAATCCGCTATATCCTCCTGTGATGAAATCCAGATCGGAATCGTTATCAATATCCACACAAACACCTACTTCGGCATCTAAGGGATTGACTTCAGAAAATATATCATCACCTTCGGTAAAAACCGGAGATTGTGAATCGCCGATATTTTCCATATAATAAGGGACATCATTGAGATTACCTAACAAAAGATCGAGGTCATTATCTCCATCCAGATCGGCAAAGCGGGGTTGGGAAAAGGGTAGACTTGGTACACCGCTGGGATTAAAAATGGCATTATTCTGCTGCCAGGGCTGGGCAAGAAGTAATCCTGATAATAAAAACAAAAAAAATATACTGATCACTATCGTTCGATTCATAAGAATTATCCTCCATATTCCTTTGTATAAAGGTATATTAGGTCTTGAATGTGAAATTGTCAATTTATCATTTTCCGGTGGTAGGATAATATGGTGTTTCGCAGAGAATTAGAGATCGAAGCCGAATATGGCAGTATGTCTTTATAGACTGTTAACAAAAGATGAGAAACATCGGAATGTTCAATTTATTGATCTTCCGATTGTTTGGAGTATTTCAACATTCCGAAGAACCAGCACCTACTTTGGAAGAACAAAAATAGAAGCATATCAAAGTAGGTGCTGGTACATTCGGAAGTTAGGTTGTATTATTTAACTCGACTCGAGTTTAGGAAACCAGAGTCGGGTTATAGTCTTAACTATTTTCATTTTAATTTTGACATTTTTCTAAAGAATTAATATATACGGCAATCGATAAAGAATTAAGGATAAATATGGAAGATAAAGCCATACCGGTAGTAGAGAAATTCGGCACTTTTCTGGGAGTCTACACACCAAGCGTGCTTACTATTCTGGGGCTTATCATGTATTTGCGCTTTGGCTGGGTTCTTGGTAATATCGGATTGGGATTAACCATTCTAATCGTTTTAATGGCGAGTTCGATTACATTCATCACAGCTTTGAGTGCCTCGGCAATTGCAACCAATATGCGGGTCGGAGTTGGTGGGGAATATTATATTATCTCCCGCAGCCTGGGTCTGGAATTGGGTGGTGCTATCGGGATTCCACTTTATCTTTGCAGGACTTTGAGCATAACTTTTTACAGTTTTGGATTGGCGGAAGTAATAGCCATGTTCTGGCCGGTCTCACTGGGAGTTATGCCGGATCATATGATTCAAATTATTACTGTTTTTATTATTGTCATTATAACGATGATCTCTGGTAAAAGTGCTGGATTGGTCCTTAAATTACAAATTCCGATATTGATAGCTGTGGTGGTTTCTCTGCTTGCTCTTATTATTGGTGTTTTTTCGGAAGGTCTCCAGGCGCCGGAAATGGTAGCAACCTACAGAACTGCTCCTAAAGGATTTTGGTATGTATTTGCTGTCTTTTTCCCAGCGGTTACAGGTTTTACAGCCGGAATCGGAATGAGCGGAGATCTTAAAAATCCACGTAAATCGATTCCCAAAGGAACCATATTAGCCGTGGCTACTGGCACATTGGTCTATCTATTGATCCCAATCTTACTATCGATAACCACTAAGATAAAACCGGAAGAACTAGCCTCTCTCGGAGTGAAAACCTGGAATAAAGTTGCATTCCTGGGAGCGGTTTTGGTCGTGGCAGGAATTTTCGGGGCAATCCTTTCTTCTGCTTTTGGTAGTGTTCTGGGTGGACCGCGAGTATTGCAGTCTCTCGCCCAGGATAAACTCGTACCCAGATTCCTGGCAAAATTATCCAAAACAGGACAACCGACTCTTGCCACCTGGGTCAGCGGTATTATTGCCCTGGCAGCCGTTGCTCTGGGCGGATTGAATGCAGTAGCTCAATTTGTTACTATCTTGTTTTTGACACTTTATGTAATGATAAATTTCAGTGCTGCCATCGAGAAGTTAACCAGCGACACCTCATTTCGTCCCAAAATTAATGTGCCCTGGTATATCTCACTGATAGGTTCACTGGGAGCTATAGTAGTAATGTTTCTGATCAGTCCGATTGCATGCATAGTTGGTATCGCTCTTGAGTTTATCCTTTACTGGGTATTGCGCGAGCGAGTAATGAAAAAACAGTGGGGAGATGTACGAGCCGGATTCTGGGGAACAGTTGCCAGGTTCGCATTACTAAAACTTAAACATCACGAGAATGATCCTCGTAATTGGCGTCCTCATATCCTTATTTTTGCCGGAGATGTTGAGAAAAGACTTTATCTGATTTACCTGGCAAATTATTTCAATCAGGGTCGTGGTATTTTAACTGTATGCAAACTGGTAATTGGAAAATTGATCAGCGATGAACTCAATATCCAGGAAGAAACCCAAAAGATGGATGCATACCTGGAAAATGAAGGCATCTCTGCTTTTAGTGAAGTTGATGCAGTGCCGGAATTTGAGACTGGTGTAATTAGTATCACGCAGGCAAATGGTATTGCTGGATTGCAATCCAATACGGTTATTATTGGCTGGTCCGATAAAAAAGATAGAATGATATCATGTCTTCGCATTTTCAGGGTTATATCTAAACTGAGAAGAAGTTCTATCCTGATCAGGATCAATGAATTTTCTCCCTATACGTCTAAGAAAAGGATCGATATCTGGTGGCGTGGTAAGCATAGCAACGGAGATTTGATGTTGCTTTTGGCATATCTGCTGAATTTGAATAATAATTGGGAAAGAGCCAAGATTGTTATTCAAACTATTATTGTGGAAGAAACCGATGTTGAATTTATGCATAATATTCTGGAAAAGATGATCCAGGATATTCGAATTGAAGCTGAACCGAAAGTCATCGTAAAGCCCAGGGATAAATCTGTTACGGAAATTATTCATGAATACAGCAAAGATGCGGATATCGTTTTTATGGGATTTAACCTGCCTGAACCCGGTGGAGAAAGTGATTATAGTGATAGATTGGATGAACTTTCCCATGGTTTGAAAACGACGGTGTTTGTTCTAAACGGAGAAGAATTTGCCGGGGAAATGATATAAATTATTCGGATTCTATATCTTCTTTATCCTGATCCGTTTGCTGTTCTCCATCTTTTTTCTTTTTGTTCTGTTTCCGCTTTCTTTTCTCTTCTTGTTTCTTCAATCTGGCCAGATCACGCTGACGCTTCTCATATTTGTAATTTTGTTTTGGCATAATCCTCTCATTTCTTTGTTGAGCTTATAGTTTTTCTATCTGTATTATGCAGCATTTATTTTTAAAATACTGACTTTAATGTTATAAATGGTTAATTGCAATTTACTTAAATTCACACTTGCGAATAAATTCAATGAATAAATTAAGTCAATAAATTTTCATTATTTTGACATTGGAAATTTATCTTAATAAATTTTAAAACTGATTTATAAAAAAGGATTAGCTAATTTATATAAACTTTCTTACTCATATTCCAAATCTATTGGCTTGACAAAATAGATAAAGAATTGCTCAAAATAAAATAGAAGATCAATTACTTGTCAGAAGTTCTTGATTCATTCTCAGTTAGGCTCCGATTAAAATAATATGAAACAATGGGTGTCTATCTTATCAGGATTATTTTCCTGATTATTTGATGACTGTTTGTCGTCAATTTTGAGAAATAAATACCTGA
>JAUVIJ010000101.1 GCA_030592835.1 Candidatus Cloacimonadota bacterium
ATATCTGAGATCATTCCCCAGGTCGCAGAAAAAAGGGATGATGGCTATTTCAGAATGTACATAGACAGGATTTTCTCCAAGGCTGGTTTTGGCTCCATACTGAACGGTTCAGTTTTATCCGGAAATGTAAAAAAAGGTGATGATCTCTATCTTCTTCCCGGTGACAAAGAATTTCGAATCCGTCGCTTGGAACGACACGGTCATGAAGTGGATTCAGTAAAAGCAGGGGATAGGGCATCCCTTAATCTGGTTGGATTCAAACAGAAGGATCATATCAGGGGTATGATGTTATCCAATAAGAATATTAAATCTACAACCCTTGTGGATGTCCGAATGAATTTATTTGATCACGATCTGACACTGGATTTGTGGAGTCAGGTCATATTCCTGCTGGGTACGATCAGGATCATAGCCCGGGTACATCTCCTTGACAAAAATACTCTGAGTGGCAATCAATTTGGACTGGGTCAGATATATTTTTCCCAGCCAATAATCACCCAGACAGGTGATCCTTTCATCATCCGTAATTCATCGGGTGATAGAACCCTGGGTGGAGGAACAGTTATTGATCCCTATCCGCTCCATCATCGCCGGAGAAAGGATTCCCAGATCGAGTTGGTGGAGAAAATAGCCAGTGGAGATCTTTTGGAACTAATTGTATCTGAAATCAGAAAATCTCATTTTCCCATAACAGAAAAGCAACTGGCCGATAGTCTTAATATGAATCCCGAAGAACTAAATGATCCAATTTTTAACGAACTTCCGGGAACTATCAAATTCCTGCAGGGAGAGGAAAAAATTCTCCTCTTTGATAAAAAATCACTCATAAATTTTCAGAATAAAATCCTGAATAGTTTATTAGAATACCATAGAAAATTTCCCTTAAAAGCAGAAGGAAAATCCTTCAATGAATTATTGGGATTATTTGGTACTCTTAAACATGAAAATCTGCAACTGACACTCCGTTTATTACTGCAGGATCTGGAGCATCAGGGGAAAATCAAGAAAATGGGGAAAACCTGGTCTATTATAGATCATAAAGTACAATTGAATAAGGAAATGCAGGCTAAAATAGATGAATTGAACGAATACTTTACCAACAACAGCTCCCTGGGAATTGAGTTTAAGGATCTTATGGAAATTTTTTCTCCCAGAGGTTATGATAAAAATTCACTTCAACAGATTCTGAATTATCTTCGTGTGGAAAACAGGATATATGTTATTAAAAATACTTTTAACCCAGCTTCTCTCGTCAATAATTACCAGCAGATTCTGATCAGACATCTGAAAAATCATTCCGAAGGTATTACTGTAGCTGAATTCAGAGATCTGATCAAAGGAAACAGGGCAACAGCGCTTTTACTCCTTGAGTTCTTTGACGAACAGGGGATTACACTTCGTCAGGAAAACTCCAGAGTGTTCACAAAGAGATTTAAAGATTCTATCACAAATTGAGTCACGAATCTAAATTATGGAAAAAAACAAAGGAATACCTGCGACAATCGGTCTGGTCGCTTTTTTCAATCCTATCCGCAATCGTGTAGAAACTTTTGTAGATAACAGGTTAAATACATCCGACCTGGATTTTCTGGGAAAGACAAGCACTTTTACTGAAAATTTTTCCGGAGAGAGTGTGATCGAAGGTTTTGAGGAATATATCTGTGAAAATTTGATGCAACGTCTGCCAATAAAGAAAGTTACACTCGTATCATTCGATTCCCAAATGAACAGCTTTAAATTCAACGAGATCCGGGGCAGTGATATCGAAGAGAATTCCAGTGTAGAAGATATTCACGGAATCTTAGCTCAGAATTTGGTCAGGAAGAATTATATAACCAACGAAAATCCTACCGATATTGCCAGTTTCAGTCTGATCTTACCAATAATTTTCGAGGATGATTATAAATGGTTCTTAGCCCTGGGTAAAAAAATGGATAAATCTGTATACTCCAGAAACGATGAAAAAGCTTTGATCAAATTAACCGACAGGATCAGACTTTCGCTGAAATTTATTTTAGCTTACGATGATATCATCAATAACAGATATATTCATATCATCAACGAAAAAAATGCAATTATTGAGAAATACAGAAATGAGATTAAACATTTAAAAACTGGAAACCCGGAAAATGATCAGAAGAATAATGACCGATAATTATTCAGACATCACAGGTAAAATATGAAAATTATTGAAAGAATAAAGGATTATAAACAGTTGATCTGGATTTTACTCATTGTAATGATAACACTGGTATCGATAGATTTGTTGCATGTAGTTTTCAAAGGATTGTTCTATAAAACAATACCCTTCAAAATAGAAGACATGATCGTTGTTAGTATTGATAAACCTGAGACCGATTCCATACTGCTTGGTAAAATTATTCTTTATCTGGATTCCCTGGATTACAGGCAATATTATGATCAACTAATTAATGATGAAGATTCAGATGAAATATCAGAAGATCGTGGTAAGATCAACATTCAGCTTGGAGGATCAAATATTGTATCTATCGATCTGGAGAATATCAATTTTGATACCCAAAAGGATTCTGTAACTGTCAGATTTAAAGAAAAAGATTCGGATTTAATCAGGGAAATAAAAGTAGAAAAGACAAGTGCAGTTAACATCCAACGACTCATAAATAGTATATTGAATCTTATTTTGATTATATTTGTATTTTCAAATTCCTTCCTCTTATTGAAGTACAGTCACAATCCCAACAGTTTGCTGGTAGTTCTTTTCCTGATCTTGCTTTTCCTGCCAACGCCGAATAATATTCTACCTGGATCGATAGCATCATTATGGAAATTGCTGATCTCACCTTTCTGGGGGATTATTTTCTATCATTTCATTGTCAGTGAAACCAATTTGGAAAAGAAAGTATTCAAGATTTATAAAATATCTGCTTTATTATTTTTACCGGGATACTTATTGAGCTTCCTGGGGGTTGAATTAGGAATAGCTCACATCTGGTCTGCTTTCTGGCTTCTAAAAGGATTTTTATTACTTAGAAAGCAAAGCAGGATCATAAAAGACATTAGCTTAAAACGTTTATTAGGGTCATTCAGCGGGATTGGTATATCTCTGCTTTCTGCTGGAATATTCTTTGCCATTATTCTCTTAATTGCTTTACTTGCTGGCGTATCCGGTCTGGCAGGTTTGTCTGATCTTTTAGAAAATAAGATCATCGGTATTGTAATAGCATCCCTGGTTGTACTGCCGGCACTATCTTTCCTGATCGGGATAATCTGGTTCATGGGGTCATTTTCCTGGAGTCTGCTGGCAGGGACAACACTGGATATGAAGATCCGTAGCACTATTATCTATACAATTGTTGGTGTTGTCTTCATAACCTTATTCGGGATTTTGGATTACAGTCTAGGTGAAATCCTGCAGAGTATTTTTGGAAAATTCATCGCTTCAGAGTTTATTGCCGGTATACCCGCAACTGTCGGTCTGATTATTTTCTTTAATCCGATGAGGAACAGGGTAGAACGGCTGGTTGATAAAAAATTGAACTCTACCGAACTGGATTTTCTGGAGAAGACCGACGGTTTTAGTAGAGATCTCTCAGAAGAAGGAGTTCAGGAGGGTTTTGAAGAATATATCTGTGATAATCTCTATAGCCTGCTTTCGCTGAAAAAAGTTGCTCTTGTATCCTGGAGCGATAAAGATAAAAGCTATATTTTCAATGAGATTCGGGGTAGCGAAATCGAAGAAAACTCACCTGTGAAGGATGAAAAAGACTATCTTTCCCAGAATCTGGTCAGAAATATTACTGCTTTCGAAAAAAATCCCCCGGAGGATATCTCAAGCTTCAGTCTTATTCTACCGATAATTTTTGATCAGCAACATAAATGGTTTCTTGCCCTCGGTGGAAAAGAAGATAGAAGCTCCTACACAAAATCCGATGAAATGGCATTGTTGAAACTAGCGGACAGGATAAGATTATCTCTTAAATTTATACTTGCTTACGAGGATATAGTCAATCATAGATCAGAAAAGATCATCTCCAAAAAGAATTGTGAATTGGCAGAAATCAGGAAAAAAGTTTTAGATCTAAAGAAAGAAATTGCAGAATTAAAATCTTGAAAGACGAATTGCAAAGATAAGCACAACCATTGATGTTATTGTATGTTGACTGATAAAACCTTCCGATCTTTATCTGACAGCAAACTCACCATAAGAAAGATCGGAAGGTTATAAAGAGTTATTAAATCACCGTTCTTGAATTAACTTAATTGAACTAGAGATTGCTTCGACAGTAATAGCCATAAGAAACCATGCCTGCGGCAAGTAAACCTCGCAAAGACAAATAAAATCAAATTGTTGTTACGCTTTTGAGAATAGATGCTAAGATATGAAAAATTATTTCTGTCATTGTGAGAAGTTACGCTGCAAGCGGAACGACGTGGCAATCTCTTGTACAATAAATTCTATGAGTTTATTAAAAATGCACTATCCGAATTAAACTAGAGATTGCGTACTCCTTCGCTTACTTCTTCGCAAAAGCTTCGAAGTTCAAGAAAGCTTCCACCTTCATTCAAATTACGGCGGATAAAATGGCGGACAGGTCGAAAGAAAAACATCCGATAACTGCCAGGTGCAAAGACATAAAGTAATATTACTGTTGATACGCTACACAATGCACACGTGATGCTGATATTTAAAAATATCTACTGCATTATTTGAGTTTAAGATCTTTTCGGAAAATGATATTAAATTCTTATTCCAAACTGATTAATTGGTACTTCAATGCTAATTGACAATATAAATATTGGACAGATCTCTCCGAATAAATAAAATTATCATTCTCTGAAATTTAAAAGTATTCTTAATAATTTAATAAAGGATTAAACATGAATTATGAGACAATTTTATACGATATAGACGGTACTTTGTTTGATTATCGAGTTGCTGAAGAAACAGCATTCCAGAAAACTATGCAGAATTTTGGTCTTGATATTGATCTTGATATTGTGAAAGAAGAGTATGTCAGAATAAACTCAGAATTATGGCAGCAATTCGAGAACAACAGAATCACAGCAGAATTTCTCAGAGTTGAACGTTTCAGGTTATTGCTTAAGAGTGATAGTTTCCTGAGTTGTTCGGATAAGATTACACCTGATCAGATCAGTGATTATTATATAAAAAGATTGTCGGAAAATACATTTTTATTACCTGAAGCCAGAGAAATCGTAGAATATTTTCACGACAGGATCAAACAAGTCCTGATTTCCAATGGTCTGGTCGATGTACAAATACCCAGAGTTAGAAATTCCGAATTGAATAATTTCTTTGAACAGATTTTTATATCAGAAGAAATCGGATATCCTAAACCACATCCGGGAATTTTCAAGTATGTTTTCGATAAATTGAAGATAGATGATAAAAAAAAAGTAATTATTATTGGGGATAATCTGGGTTCCGATATCAAGGGAGGCAATGATTTTGGTATTGACACCTGTTGGTTCAATCCTAATAAGTTACCTAATAATTCGGGTATTATACCAAAGTATGAGATCAGACGTTTAATAGAAATAAAAAAGATAGTTGAAGGTGGAGAAAAATGAAAACTTTAGGCTATATTTTGATCATTCTTATGACTCTTGTAGTGAGTTGTTCCCAGGGTGGAGAACTGGGGACAAAAGGTAATCCCATAAAAATGTATTTTGTTCCTTCTATGGAAGCAGGTAAAATAGTTACCAGTGGACAGGAGATAGCTGATTATCTTATGGAAGAAACAGGTCTTCATTTTCGAGTGGCTGTTCCTACCAGTTATGCTTCTGTGATCGAAGCTATCGGAACCCAGGAAACTGATATAGCCTGGTTGGCTACTTTTGCCTATATCCTGGCTAATGAGAAATTCGGTGCCGAAGTGGCTTTAACAGTGATACGAAAAGGATTGGATAAGTATAGAGGTCAATTTGTGGCTAAAAGCGATAGCGGAATCGATTCCCTGGAAGACATTGATGGAAAAGTGGTTGCCTACACTGATGCAGCATCAACTTCTGGTTTTATTTATCCCTCGGCAGTATTGATGAAAAATAATATCAAACCCAGCAACACTTTATTTGCGGGAGGTCACCCTCAGGCAATCCTGGCTGTTTATCAGGGCAGGGTTGATGTAGGCTGTACTTTCTGGTCACCAATGGGTGAGGATGGCGAAATCCACGATGCCAGAAGAGCTGTTATCGATACTTATCCGGATGTAATAGAAAAGATCAAGATCGTTGCTTATACCGATTGGATACCTAACGATACAGTAACCTTTCGAAAGGATTTTCCCGCGGATAAAAGAGATCAGATAGTGCAGGCTTTACTGGATTATGCTCAAACTGATGTTGGGAAACAGACCCTGAACGATCTTCTGGATATTGATAATTTTGTAAGAGCAGATGATGCTGATTATGATGTTGTCAGATCTACCTTGAATACAATTGGATCTGAGGCTGCGGAGTTTTTAAAATGAAAGATATCCTGGAAATAAAGACTCTGCATAAGACCTATGATGGTGGGACTCATGCCTTAAAAGGTATCGACCTGAATGTGAAACCGGGAGAATTTCTCATTCTTCTGGGATTGTCCGGTTCAGGAAAATCAACTTTGCTACGCTGTTTGAATCGTTTGATCGAACCCAGTTCCGGTGAAATAATTTTCGATGGGATCAATGTTACTGAAATTGCTGGAAAATCCCTGCGTCGGGTCAGGCGTCAGATCGGTATGATATTTCAACAGTTCAACCTGATAAAAAATCTGTCTACACTGACAAATGTTCTCTCCGGCAAACTTGGTTATGTTGGTTTACTCCATTCCCTGGCTTTCACAAGATTCAAGAAAGATGTTAATAATGCCGAAGCCAATCTGAAAAGAGTTGGTTTAATTGATTTTAAACTGAAGAAAACCAGGAACCTGAGTGGAGGTCAACAGCAAAGAGTTGCTATAGCCCGTGCCCTTATGCAGGATCCCAGGTTGATCCTGGCTGATGAACCGG
>JAUVIJ010000170.1 GCA_030592835.1 Candidatus Cloacimonadota bacterium
AGAAGGATAACTACAGTTCCTTCATCCTCTGGGGTCCTCCGGGCACTGGAAAGACAACTATTGCAAGGATCATAGCCAGTTCCAGTAAAAGCAGATTTCTTTCCTACAGTGCTGTTCTGGTCAGTATAAAAGATGTCAAAAACGTCATGAAGGAAGCAGAATTCGAACTGAAGACCAGAGATCGACCCACGATTCTCTTTATTGATGAAATCCACAGATTCAATAAATCACAACAAGATGCATTTCTGCCTTATATCGAATCGGGTGCAGTGATCTTGATCGGTGCCACTACAGAAAATCCTTCTTTCGAAATTATCCCCGCTCTCCTCTCCCGCTGCCAGGTTTTTGTTCTGGAACAACTTGAAACTACCGATATCATGAAAATAATCCATCGGGCACTAGTTACTTTGAACAAAGAAGAAATTTTATGTAAAAATTGCATTTCTTTTATTGCCGAACAAAGCCAGGGGGATGGCAGAAAGGCGCTGAATTACCTGGAAAGTGTTTTTAACAATACCATTGCAGGGCAAAAGATCACGGTAGAACTAATCGCAGATATCCTGACCAGGAAACCGATGTTCTACGATAAAAACAGGGAAGAACATTATAATATTATCTCTGCTCTCCATAAATCCCTGCGCGGAAGTGACCCTCAAGCAGGTGTTTACTGGCTGGCAAGAATGCTGGAAGCTGGAGAAGATCCCCTTTATATTGTTAGAAGACTGATCAGATTTGCTTCTGAAGATATCGGCCTGGCAGATCCTCATGCCCTGGTTCAGGCAATAGCCGTCAAAGATGCAGTTCATTTTCTTGGGATGCCCGAAGCTAATACTGCTTTGGCTCAATTGGTCATTTATCTGGCAACAGCCCCTAAAAGTAATGCCCTTTATACCGCCTATAAACAGGCTGCCGATGATGCTCTCAGGACAAGCCATCTTGGTGTTCCTCTCTACATCAGAAATGCTCCCACTAAGTTGATGAAACAACTTGATTACGGCAAAGATTATAAATACGATCACAAATTTAAGGAATCCTATTATTATAAGAAATATTTTCCTGATCAGATGCCTGAAAAAAAGTATTACCAGCCTTCTTCTTATGGTTTCGAGAAAGAAATCCGGAAAAGACTCGACTGGTGGCAGAAAATAAAGGAAAAACAGAATAAAGAGAAAAAATAACATAGTCTGACAAAATAATCAACTTTTCAACCTGCTGATATTGGTAAATACCAGACCTTCAAAAAAAGTTAGCACTCTAAGATTTAGTTTGACAACTTCCAAAAAATTATTAACTTGTCACTGATTTAGCAGTATCGTACCAAGAGTGCTAAAATGGAATGTTATGAAAAAGAATGAGATCAGACAGGAAAATGTACTCATACATCTTGTTGAGGAGTATATCAAGAACCTGGAACCGGTTTCTTCGAAACTGATCTCTGATAAGTATGTCCAGAATATCAGTCCAGCCACGATTAGAATAGATCTAAACAAAATGGAAAAGAGCAATCTGATTTATCAACCCCATACATCTGCAGGCAGAATACCTACGATCCAGGGATATAGACATTATATTGAGCTTTTATCAGAATCCCTGAAGGAAAGTACCTATCAAAGATCTCATATTCTCAGGGATATCCTGATAAAATACTATAAAGATACTCCTCTGACTCTGCATTATGTTATGCAATTACTTGCTCAGGAAACGGATCAATTGAGTTTTGTTGCTGAACCTGAAGTATCGAATGGATACCTGGAAAAACTTGATGTTTTCAAGATCTCCGAGAATAAACTTCTATTCGTAGTCAGCCTTGATTCCGGATTAGATAAGACTGTCATTCTCAAGGGTGATCACAAGATAACCGAACAACAGTTGAGAGCTATTGTAAGGTATGTAAATGACGAATTTGTCGGAAACAGGATCTACGATATTCAGAATCGTTATATCGATGAAACCACGGAGAAGATCAGTAATGAGAACAAGATTCTCCGTCTTTTTCTGGATGAATTGCGGAATGCGATAAGTCAGATAACCAGTTATTTCATCCATTTTGATGGTAATATCAGTTTTCTGGAACAACCCGAATTCGATAACAAACAAGCCATTCTAACTTTTCTGGGATTTATTCAAAGGCAGGATTATCTGGTGAATCTAATGCAAAAATACGATGATGGTTCATCTTATCATGTTCTGATGGGAGAAGATTTTGGTCAACTCAAACTGATAGATTATACTCTGATCTTTGCCCGTTACGAGATTTTTGGAATTCCAGGCTATCTTGGTATAGTCGGTCCTAATAGGATGGACTATCGGAAAAACATACCTTTAATCAGAGACATTGCCGGAATTATAACAAAGACTACGAAAAAGGGAATGATGGTGCCAAAAAATGGCAGGTAAAAAGAAAAAAGTATCTTCAAAACCACAAGACACAAAACCTGAAATTAAAGTCGAAAGCAAGGAACAGGAGAAGAAAGAAACTTCTCGACGAATGACATCCAAGGAGAAGATCTATTTACTGCAGCACGAAATTGCTGAGATTATGGATCAGAAATTAAGGATCGTCGCAGAATTTGAGAATTTCCGCAGAAGAAATCTGATAGAAAAAGCGAACTGGATCAAGAATGCTACCGAACGTCTGGTCCTAGAGATCTGCGATGTCCGTGATAATTTTGAAAGAGCTCTTCATGCTGATAATGAGAAGAGCGATGCTAATTCCCTTCGAGAAGGGGTAGATCTGATCTTTCAACAGTTGGAAGATGTTCTTAAAAAGGAAGGTGTCAGTAAAATTAATGCCCTGGGCCAGAAATTCGATCCCAATTATCACGACGCCCTGGCTCACATTCCTTCCCATGAGAAGGAAAATATAGTTATAGCTGTTATCCAGAATGGATATATTATGAAAAACAAGATGATCAGACCGGTCAGGGTAGCCGTATCCAACGGCGAGAAACCGGTTGAACTTGATAAACGCGTAAAAAAAGAAAATGAAAATAAATAGGAGGAAAAATGGGAAAAATTATTGGAATTGATTTGGGAACCACAAATTCATGTGTGGCAGTAATGGAAGGCGGTAAACCTATAGTCATCCAGAATGCCGAAGGTTCCCGTACAACTCCTTCGGTAATTGCTTTTACTAAAGACAAGGAAAGACTGGTGGGTCAACTGGCTAAACGTCAGGCTGTAACTAATCCCCGTAATACAATATCTTCAATCAAAAGGTTTATGGGACGTCAGCTTAATGAGGTTGAATCAGAGATCAAAAATGTGAACTATGAAGTAAAGGGTGGAAAATTTGGAGAGGCTACAGTTTATATCGATGTAGATAAAAAGAACTACACACCTCAGGAATTATCAGCCATGGTGTTATCCAAAATGAAAGAAACTGCGGAATCCCACCTGGGCCAGAAAGTTACCGAAGCAGTCATTACAGTACCGGCTTACTTCAATGATGCTCAGCGCCAGGCCACCAAAGATGCTGGTATGATCGCCGGACTGGAAGTCAAAAGGATCATCAACGAACCGACGGCAGCAGCCCTGGCCTATGGTCTGGAAAGCAAGAAAGAAGAAATAATAGCAGTTTACGATCTGGGTGGAGGTACTTTTGACATCTCTATTCTGGAAGTTGCTGAAGGTGTTGTGGAAGTGTTATCTACTAATGGCGATACTCACCTTGGCGGAGACGATTTTGATAAGAAAATAATGGACTGGTTAATCGATAATTTCAAGAAACAGGATGGTATCGATATTTCCGGAGATCCGATGGCTATGCAGAGGATCAAAGAAGCGGCTGAAAAAGCCAAGATCGAACTTTCCGGGACCCAGACGACCAACATCAATCTACCCTTCATTACTGCAGATGCTTCCGGTCCTAAACACCTTAATCTTAACCTTACCCGTTCAGATTTCAACAAAATGACGGTGGATCTTGTGGAAAGAAGTATTATACCTTGTCGAAAAGCTCTTCAGGATGCTAAACTAACAATCAAGGATATCGATGAGATTTTACTTGTAGGCGGAAGTATCAGAATGCCGGCAGTGAAAGAAGCTGTTTCGAAATTCTTTGCCAAAAAACCTAACGAGAGTGTAAACCCGGATGAAGTCGTAGCAGTTGGCGCCGCTATTCAGGGTGGTATTCTTTCTGGTGATGAAAATCTTAATGATATTCTTCTACTGGACGTGACTCCTCTGACACTAGGTATAGAAACCTTAGGTGGGGTTATGACTCCTTTGATCGAGAGAAATACTACCATTCCTACTAAGAAAAGCCAGATATTCTCTACAGCAACAGATAATCAGCCGGCTGTTGGGATCGTAGTCCTGCAGGGTGAAAGAACTATGGCAAATGATAATCGCAGGCTGGGAAGTTTTGAACTTACCGGAATTCCACCTTAACCCCGTGGTATACCT
>JAUVIJ010000073.1 GCA_030592835.1 Candidatus Cloacimonadota bacterium
GCTGGATCTGATAACCGATTGCGCCTTGAGTGTCGGCACCAGCAGAAGGAAGAGGTATTTCATGCAAATATTCTTTAGCCAGTTCAGATCGCAGTAAAATGAAACCAACCTGAGGTCCATTACCATGTGTGATCACAACATTAATTCCGGATTCTATTATTTCAACAATACGTTTTACCGTTTCCCTGATGCTGTCATGTTGATCTTCTACAGACTGCATGGTCTTACTTTTTATGAGTGAGTTACCCCCAATGGCTATAACTGCAAGTTTTGACATGTGACCTCCTTAAACTCAGATAATACAATAGATATTTTTAAATAGCAGCATTCTTTTATGTGTGAATGAATTACAAAATTGTTTCTGAATATCTTTATGATATGCATAAAAATTTTATAAACCATCACCCTATAAAATATTACCACTCTTTATTAAACCTCTATTGCATTATCTGGGTTAAACATCTACCTTCAGTCCGGCAATAGTCATAGCCATGATCGCTTTTTGAGTATGAAGCCGATTCTCAGCTATGTCTACGATAATCGAATCCGGGCCACTGGCAACTTCATCGGTAACTTCTTTTCCCCGATCTACCGGCATGGGATGAATGAAGAGAGCATTATTCGTTCTGGACATTCTTTCCCCAGTGCAGATCCAATCAGTCATTTTACTTGCTCGGAAAATTTCTGCTTCCTTGCCGATTTCGTAAAAATCAGGTCCGAACCAGTTCCGTGAATATACGAATTCAACATCACCGGTATAGGCTTCATCGGGATCATGGAAGATCTGGAAACTGGTTCCGTTTTTTTGGCAGTTTTCTTTCACCCTGGATATTTCTTCTTCGGGAAGATCGTATCCTTTGGGGTAGGCAAGGCGAACATTCATTCCCAGTCTCGAGCTAATAAGCAAGTGCTCGTGAACGGAACAATAGGATCTTGCCAGTGAGCTGTGAGCCCAGGTCATTAATACGGTTTTGCTTTTCAGTTCACCCCGGTGTTCCTGCATACCCATAATATCGGATAAACCCTGGCAGGGATGATATTTGTCATCAGCCATATTGATTATGGGAGCTTTCATCCATCTGGCATATTCACGCAGTATTGCATTGCCATCACCATAATTCTCTACAGAAGTTTCAAGAATTCGAATTCCCATACCACAACCGTATCTATCAAGAACTCTGGCAGCATCCTCTATTGTTTCTCCTGCTTGAACTTCAACACCTTTACTGGTTTTTTTCAACCTCATTGTTTTGGGTTCCAGGAATTGAGCATGACCACCGAGTTCTGTAGCTGCAGCTTCGAAAGAAATCCTTGTTCTCAGAGAGGGATTGAAAAAAAACATCAGAAAAGTCTGATTTTTCAGTAATGAAGAATATTTTTCTCCAAATCTATCAGATTTCATTTCTTTGGACAGTTTTAATAAAGCCCGAATTTCAGAAATTGATAATTCCTGAGTGCAAATGATATCTTTTCCTTTTATATCGATTAACATTTATTCTCCTTGTTCTTCATACCTTGAAAAGGTTTAAGAGACTTTTCTTCTTGCTAAATCTTTTCAATGGTTTCATTCACACTAATTTATCTCCATCTAACAGTAATTTTCAACCGTTGAAAAGGCTAACTGAAAGAATTCCTCTGGTAGAAGCCATTTTCAAGGTTTATTTACAATCTTCCACCCATTAAAAGGCTCATTAAAGCTTTTTGCGCATGTAGTCGGTTTTCGGCTTCATCGTAAATAACACTTTGAGGACCATCGATGACTTCGTCGGTAACCTCCATATCCCTGTCAGCAGGAAGACAATGCATATAGATCCCATTCTTATCGATGAGCTTCATTTTATCTGCATCACAGATCCAGTGTTTGTTTTTTTCAAAAAGGGATTTCATTCCTTCCATATCTTCATTTTTGATCTTCTTGCCCTTATCATCAACCTGAGCAAAACATTCCAGTGAACCCCAGGATTTAGGGTATACGATGTGAGCATCCTCAAAAGCAGCTTCCATGTCATCCATTTCCTCAAATTTGCTGCCGTTCATTTCCGCATAATCTCTACATTTTTGAGTTACTTCAGGATCCAGTTCAAATCCTTTAGGATGGGCAAGAACAACATCCATTCCCAGCAGACTCGGTACCAAAGCGAGACTTTGAGGGACTGCGAAAGGTTTGGCTGTGGAACCTGAATAAGCCCAGCTTATAACAAATTTACGACCTTTAAAATCTCCGAATTTTTCTTTGATCGTCAGCATGTCTGCCAGGGCCTGGCAGGGATGAAATTTGTCACATTCCATATTGATGATGGGAATATCGGAATAATGAGCAAATTCTTTCATTGTTTCATGTGCAAATCCATAGATCCACTGAGCTGGTGATCCATACATTCTGATAGCAAGAGCATCACCGGTGCGACTGAGAACTTGAGCTACATCGCAGATACGTTCGGTTTTATAAGGAATTTCGAATCCCTTTCGAGCAGGAGTATAGGTTTTTCCCGGCTCCAGATCCACATGATAACCACCCAGTTGTTGAATTCCGGTGGCAAATGTGCTTCTGGTCCTTAAAGAACTGTTAAAGAACATTGTATATAATGTTTTACCTTTTAAAATGTGGGAAGTGTCTTCATTCAGGGCATATTTTGTTTTCAACTCCTCAGCCAGTCTAATAAGTGATTCCCATTCTTCTTTTGTATAATCGAATTCCGGACTTAACCAGTCCCTTCCATAAAATTTATTAGATCTCATATAAACCTCCAAATATATTAATAAGACTCTATAGATCTTTAACAAGAATCGTTGTAACTGGTTCTAGGTTTTTGATTTAAATCAGGAAGAAATGGATAAGAAAATACAGGATAATCGGCGCATCTCGTAGATACGTCTCAGCATGAAATCAATTGTAATTTCACTTTTCATACCTATATTTCCTTAATCTTTTATTAGAAAAAGTAATTTATGAAAAAAGTAAAAATTATGTCAACCATGTTTTATTACTTGCATCCCCCGAAAAAAAATCAAAACCATTGTACTGTTAACTACAAATGGGCAAATTTTTATTATTTATGATTCGAATTTTTAAAATAGATAATGTATGAACATCTTCTCCATCTCTATGTTCTGAATTACACAAACAGGAATTTCTGATTTTCGTAAGTCCACCAGATCATATTTATCAGCGCATCAAATTCGGATTTTTTCTTAATACCATGATCCGATTTAGAATTCAATAATTTACCGGATTTGTCGAAGTTAATCATAAAAAATTTATCATTAACGCGAACTTTAAATTCAATGGTATCTTTTTCAGAAATCA
Source organism: Candidatus Cloacimonadota bacterium (assembly GCA_030592835.1). GTDB lineage: Bacteria > Cloacimonadota > Cloacimonadia > Cloacimonadales > TCS61 > JAUVIJ01. The sequence goes on from JAUVIJ010000073.1 coordinate 3,308, forward strand.
GCAGGAATCCATTATTACCATTCACCATCATATCTTTTTCATTTAGGAAAAGCGTGAATTTGTCTTTATAGGGAGCGCCCTGGTATGGGCAGAAAGTCTCGCAATTACCACATTCATTACAGAGATAATCCAGGTGCAGGATTTGATTATAATCTCTGAATCCGGGAATTTTCACAGCCACATTTGCTCTGTTAGGGCATACTTCAACGCATTTATTACATAGCAGATGACATTCCAGACATCTTGAAGATTCTGTTTCAATTGCAAGACTTGAGGATTGCTGATTCAAATCGAATCCAACAACAATATTCCCCTTTTTCAGAGTAATTTCTTTAATTCGTTTTTCATCATCAAATTGGTAATTTTCCAGTTCAACTTTATCCGGATCGATTCCTTCTTTTTCAAGGATAGCATCGGCAATATTTCTACCATCGGCAATAGCCTCAACTACGGTTGATGGACCTCTGAGAGCATCACCACCTATGAAAACATTATCCAGACCGGTTTCATAATTAACATCAGAATCGGCAGCAATATTTTCAGGTGCTATCTTGTTTACTTTCAGGATATTTGTGTCTACGGTTTCACCAATAGCAGATAAAAGAGTGTCGGCAGGAACATCCTCAAATTCATCTGCGATCGGTAATGGTCTTTTTCTACCGGAACTATCAGGTTCTCCGAGTTTCATTTTCTGACATTTCAAAATGCCATCGATCAGAGATACCGGATTAAGGAGTTCTTTAAATTGAATTCCATCTTTGAAGGCATTTTCCAGTTCTTCTTTATCTGCGGGCATCTCCCGGACGGTTCTTCTATAGATTATTGACACATTTTTCACACCGGAAACCCGTAAGGCTGCCCTGGCGCTGTCCATGGCAGAATTACCACCACCAACGACGACTACTGAACTACCCAATTTCTGCTGGTCTTGAGCTTTATTGAAATCAAGCAGGAATTGAACAGCATTTCTAATATTACCTTTATTATTATTGAGCGTAAGTTGTTTTGATTTCCAGGCTCCAATTGCGATAATTATGTACTTGAAACCCTTTTTCTTCAATTTCATAATATCAAAATTCGGATCAGTGTTCAGTTCAAATCTTACTCCCGAATTCTTGACGATCATTATATCATTATCGATAGCAGTTCGGGGTAAACGAAAATGGGGAATGCCGAACTTAACCATTCCTCCGGGATTATCGTTATTATCGAAAATCGTAACTTTAAACCCTTTATTAGCGAGAAAATAACCGGCAGATAATCCGGTTGGTCCTGCTCCGATAACAGCAACTTCAGGTCCGTTATAATCGCTGAATTTTTTCTGTTCCTGCTGGTAATGTTCGAATCCCTTCTCAACAGCGATCCTTTTAAGATCACGGATAAGAAGAGGTTCTTCATAATCGTTCCTTACACATTTCAACATACAGGTATGATCACAGATATGCCCGGTAATATGAGGTAGAGGGTTTTTTGTCAGAATTACTTCCAGGGCTTGTCTATATTTCCCCGAATTTATTAGATGAATATATTCCGGAACATCCTGGTTTATTGGACAACGGAATTGACAGGGAGCAATAAAGCAATCGAACATACCGAGTTTTTTATCGATGAACATCGGTTCCTGAGATTTTGCTTCCATTCTATAAGTAGGACCTTCCAAAGCTTCTTCTGCCAATTTATCCAGTCTATCAAGGTCAATTTTATTCAGAGCAGGTTTAGCTAGACTGACATCCAGTAATTCCGCCATTTGTTTGAATCTTGTATAACCACCAGGTTTCAGCAGGTCTGTAGCGATTGTTATGGGTCGGATTCCTATATTGTAAATTTCATCCACATTAAACCAGGAAGCACCTCCGGCATAAGAGATTTTGAGATTACCATCGAATTCATAACTGAGTTTTTTTGCCAGATTAATTGTAAGTGGAAATAATGCCCGTCCGCTCATATACATTTCATCTGTGGGGAGTATTCCTTTTTCGTTAACTACAGCAAGTGTATTGGAAAGTTTAACGCCAAATTCCACATTGTTTTCATCCGCGAAGGCAAGAAGTACTTTCAGCATTCTGACAGCATCGCTATATTGCATATCATTAGTGAAAGATTCTTCTTTCAAGATTATATGATCGTATCCCAGTTTTCGGAATGCTTTTTTAACATACTCATAACCATGCAAAGTAGGATTCATTTTCAGGAAAGTATGCAATTTCTTTTCACCGATGAGGTATTTACAGATAAGTTCTTGATCTTCAGGAGGACAGCCATGCATGGTGGAAAGAGTTATAGAATTGGAGATGTTAGGTGAGATCGTTTCTACGAATTCTACATCTGTAAAGTTAGGAATTTTTCCGCTTTCGATAGCTTTTTTCAAGTCAGCTTTATATTGTTGGAAAACTTCGTTTCCTGAAGCATCCTTGAGTTCTTCAATAAAGTTATCTATTTTTGGGTTTTTGATCCCTTTCAGATCATAGCCCACACTCATATTAAAAATGAAGGAGCATTCACCTGCTTTAGAAAGACCGAACATTTTATTTAGTAAATGCAGAAGGAACCAGGCTTTAATATATTCTTCATAGGCTTGTTGGACTGTCAGCTCGGTACTCCACTCGGTATTATAGCCTTCATCAGTAGCTTCGATACAGGGTTTTTCTATATCCAGGGTATCCATTATCTGCACTGTTTTCAGTTCGAAGAAACGCCCACCGGTAAGATAGGCAGCTACAATATTTGGAGCTTGTTGAGTGTGTGGTCCGGCAGCAGGACCCAAAGCAGTTTCGCATTTTTCATTAAAAATAGTAAATGAGGAATCATCTGGTTTTCTGTAAAATTTATCTTCATGAATTCCAAAGATTGTTTTTTCATTTTTATATTCTTCAATAATCCAGTTTAATAATTTTTTGAATTCAATTGGTTGCATGATATCACTCATAGTTTCTCCTTTAATATTAAACCTTCCAAAGGTCAACTAAACTAGATTTTCTTTGTAAGAGACCTTTGGAAGGTTTTTTTGAAGGTTATTAATATTTCCCTTTATTTTTCTCAAATCTCTTAAACATCGCTTTGGAAATTTCTTCCGATCGCTCGAAAAGATCACCGTAGAGATCCTTGGTCACATGGTAATCATCAAGTAGCATTTCATCATTCTTGATCACATACTGACAGCGAGATTCAGTGATCCCAAAAATGAAGTGACCCAGGAAGTTGTCTGTATTGAAAGGAGTTGCAGGCTCATAATCGAAGATCGAGATATCAACAGGTTCACCTTCTTCAATTCCAAGAGGAAGCCCAAATGCTTTTTTAAGTTTGAAGTTATTCAAGATAAGAGCATTCATTTCAGGATAGCCAAGATCACAATTTTTATTCAGATATTTTGTAAATATCATAGAATTTTTAAATGCTCTCATTGTGCTTGGATGCATTCCGTCAGTTCCCACAGTTGTTTTAATACCTTCTGAAATAAAGTTGGAAACATTTCCTACATTCAATCCGTTGTTCATGTTGGAATCTACAGCCTGTACAATAAAGATATTGTGTTTCTTAAGGATTTCCAAATCTTTTTCTATTAAGTTGCTGCAATGGATGTAAAGTGAATCTTTTCGAACTAATCCGAAACTATCAAATCGCTCGATCAATCCTTTTCCATATTTCTCCATACATTGCATACCATCGATCTCGCCTTCTGCTATATGAACATGGACCGGGAAATTTTCGGTTGTATCAGCAATTTTCTGCAGACTTTCATCACTAAGCGTAAATGATGCATGCAAGCCTATCATTCCCTGAACCGATTTCTTCTTTTGCGCTTTAGCAAAACGAATATTTTCTGATAGAGATCTTTCAAAAAATGCTTTTCCGTTCCTGTCGGAAATTTCAAAGGCGAGTGTTCCGCTAATTCCATAGGCATCAAAAACTTCTACCATATCAGAAAGCGCATTTTCTGTGTAACCGGAAATGTGATGATCGAAAACCGTGGTAACACCATGAGAGATAGAATCTTTCATTGCGATCGCGGTAGACAGTATCATATCTTCTTTGTTTAAAGAATGATCGAGGGTCCACCAGAGATTTTTTAAATTACCTATAAAATCATTGAACGGAACATCACAGGGAATTCCTTTGGAGAGGATTGAATAGATATGATGATGGGCATTGACCAGTCCCGGCATGATGATCTTACCTGCTGCATCGATTACTCGTTCAAATTGAGCGCCGTTTTCGGAAAAAGAGATTTTACCGTCGATGATGAAAAGATCCTGTTGTATGATTTGAAAATCCTGTTCTTGTGGAGTAATAATCCAACCATTCCTGATCTTGATGTTCATAATGTCTCCTCGCGGAAAATAAATAAGCCCGAACGCTGTTGTCAGGCTTGTAGCAATAGTTTATCTGAGAGAGTTAGTGTCAAATGATTTTCAATATCTGCATACGTCCGGCAGTTGCAAGATTATGGTGCGACAAGTTCGTCATTTGCTGATTAGAATATTTTTATTAAAAAAAATACCACAAATCTAATTATTGATATTAAAACAAATGCGATTCCAACTACAATAAATATTTTACCAAGATATTGAATTTCTTTCTTATGTATTTCAAAATCCGCTTCAGTTGGTTTTTTCCCAAAAAATCATGTGTTTTTCGATAAGTGTCTTAAGTAAAATTTTCGTCTTTTTTTACCTAAGTCTATAATCAGTTTATTATTTATCAATCAACAAATATACCAAAATATAAGCAGAGGTGATAAAGGTATGTCCAATTACGGGTGCCCAGAGATTTTGTTGTATCCTTCTTAAAACTCCCCAGAACATTCCCATTAAAAAAAGACAAATAATTATCGAAATACTGATAAGAGTGATCCCAAAAAGCGAAAAAATCGTCACCAGATGATAGGATGTATAAAAAATTGATAGCAGCGGTATTATCCAGAAATTATTAAACAAACTGTTCAATTGATCATAACAATAACCCCGCCAGAAAATCTCCTCGATCATGCCGTTAAAAACCAGTACAATCAATAATAATGGGATCTTTACGTTTCCGCTCATTCCCCATTTCTTTATGGATTCGATCACACGTGTTACATCGATTTTATCCATAAAAAGAAAATAGAAAGCAATTATGATCATAAAAAAGACTAATCCATGAAAAAATCCTACAATAATAGCCTTTTTGCTATTTTTCTTCTTAAATCCAAGAATTCCAGTAAGATCTTTAAAAGGTCGTTTTTTGATGACAAGTATATCTATCAGTGGGATAAGCAGGCAACACAACAAATAATATAGAACAAAAGTTGAGATAACACTATCAATTACGATCAAAGAGACATAAACAGCTAATACCGCAAAGAGCATTAGTGAAATTATATAAATGA
>JAUVIJ010000166.1 GCA_030592835.1 Candidatus Cloacimonadota bacterium
TACCATAAAACAGGCGCTGATTTCAGGATCAGCGCTTATTTTTTTGTAGGATTTTAAGTCCCTTGAATAAATTAATTGTTGTCTTAAAGATAGAATTGCTTCTCCATTTTAGCTGGATTCATTTAGTCCGGCTTGTCACGACGAAGTCCGGCAGTTGCTGGACGAAGGCGGACCTCTGGTACCATAAAACAGGCGCTGATCTCAGGATCAGCGCTTTTCTGCATAAAGATTTTATATGTTCATTCTTTTGTTCCGACAAAAGAACGAACCAAGAAAACCTCGTCACTTTTACAATGCTTGTTTCCTGATTTTCTTCATGTGAAGAACCTCCTTCAAAGGATCTTAGATCCTGAATTCCGGTAATAAAGTAGTGACGAAAATCAGGTGCTGTAAAAGTGACACTTTAGAAATAAAGCTAGTTATTTTGTTCCCAATTCCTATCTAGGGTCATCCATGAATGATATGTATTTTGCTATTTCCCCTCACTTAGATTAGAGAAGGGTAAGGGGTGAGTTGATAATTTAATTCAATATCATCAACTTGTCAGAACCTAATAATCTGCCGGTATCTCTTTCAACGATTTTATATAAATAGATACCATGAGGTAGAGGTTCGTTTAGTTCAATACTAGTGGAACCCGCTGAGATATTTTGCGTATACACCAGTTGACCTCTGATATTATATAGTTTCAAGGTTACAGGCTCCGAATAATTTTTTATCATTAATGTAAGTTGATTGCTCACTGATGGATTTGGAGACAGGAAAGCCTGGAAAGTGTTCTCCGGTAATGTGTTATCCTCGAAAGATACATAATCCTCTAACACGGAATTCCCGGCAAAAATATAGACATAGCCAGGATGAGTATTACAATCTGACTCAGGACCTGAGATCGCTACATCTTCAAATAAGTCATAATTGAATCTCCCTATACTTACCGATGATCCGTATCTATGTAATATTCCTACATGTTCAAACTCCAGATCGATTGTGTTGTTAGGTTCTTCACTACCCATGAATAATAGAGCTTTACCGTAATCAAGAGAATATCCGGGATAACCTAATACAAAATCGTCATAACCATCATAATTCAAATCTCCAAAATCAACACCATCTCCAAAAGGTCCGCCTAAATTATTCTCTATTAAAATGTCATAGTCAGAGGTTATTTCATCTTTTCCTAACCAAAGATAGACATATCCCCAATAAAATTGCCCAATGAAATCATCATAATTATCATTATTTATATCTCCAATAGCCGAAGCAATATTTCTCCCAAGCCATTCTTCTTCATAGATCACAACAGAATTTGTGGTATCAATAACTGAACCACCATAATAAAGAATATTTCTGTTGATATCTTCAGGTTCAGAAGTTACTTTATACCCAATACAGAAGTCATCAAAGCCATCGTTATTAACATCACCTACTCCATTTAGTCCTCTAGAACTTGGTGGATTTGTGTCACCGGCTACAAGAAATAATTCTAAGTTCAATTCTTCCTCTGAACCATAAATAATAAAATATTCATTTTGATTAAAGGTCTGATTTGCCTGTTGGATAGCAATACCGATATCATCATATCCGTCAGAATCAATATCACCTATACTGTTAATTGAAGCATTAGTTCTGTATTCATCTTCCATGAAATAAAAAGTGTATTCAGGTTCAATATTACCTGTTTGGTTACCAAATAAAATTTGAAATTTAATACCATCATTAATATTTATTAATTGGGAATATCCTAAGTCTTCTTTACCATCTCCATTTACATCACCTAAATTTTCAATATCAAGCCCAATCCCACTTGGTAGATCATCGCCATAAATAAAAAGGTCAGGTTCGTCATCAAATAGCACACCACCCCAAAAAATTGATATTCGTCCTCCTATATCACTCTGTTCATCCCACCAGAAGGGTGATGCTATAAAAAGTTCATCAAATCCATCGCCATTGAAATCGAGTGCTGCTGTATATTTCCCAAATCGTTCTCCGTCATATTCACCTTCCAAATAGGCGATTTGCTCCATGTTGTTCTGGCAAAAGAAATTTGAAAACAGTGATAGTATGATAAGTAAAACTGGAATTCTAATCATATTTTACATCCTGCTTTGGCTCCTTACAAATAAACTCGATCACTAACTTAGTTTCTTACTCATTCCCAAGCCAGGTTTTGAGAACGAGTGAAAGGTATTACTCCGGTTTAGATAGAAAAGTACTGAAAACTCATGATAAAACACGAAAGCAGAAATTTCTCATTTCTTCATCACGATCTTATTTTCTTAATCTTCTCCATGAAATCTTTGATTCTTGATTTGGATAATACTTTCTGCCAATCTCCATCTTCCTTGAAATAAGAACCGATGATAAATCCATCGGCAGTATTCCATAATTTGTTAATATTCTCCAGGGTGATCCCTGATCCAACAAATACAGGAAGGTTAGTGCTGGAATGTGCTTCTTCTAAATCCCTGAGATTGGGCTCGTCGGCAGTTGATCTTCCAGTAATAATCACGCCATCACCTTGAAAGAATTCAACGGATCTGACCATTTCAGAAATGGATACATCTGAAGTAATCGAGTGTGCAGAATGCTTCTTTTTGACATCAGCCAGGATCGCAATTTTTTCTGCATTCAGATTTTTCCGATAACGTAACAGCTCTCCAGCTTCACCCTCGATCAATCCCTCATCAGCTATATGTGCAAACACAAAATTCTCGACTCTGATAAATTCACACCCGGAAGCCAGGGCAATTGCCAGAGCTTCTTTGTTTCCTGCAGCCAGCACCTGAACACCGCAGGGGATCTCTACTGCTTGCGTGATCCTGCTTGATATCACTGCCATTGCTGCTGTGATCTCGTGACCTATTTTTCCTTTCAGATAGGGAATATCATGCATATTTTCTATGATGATGCCGTCCAACCCCAGATCTTCATAAATATGAGCTTCCTCGACAGCTTTTTCTATGATCTTGTTTATATTGAGATTATGATTGGGTGTTCCCGGAAGAGCACGGACATGAACCATGCCGATGATTATCTTCTTTTCAGGAATAAAAAATAAATTTTTCATGACTTTTTCTGGATCCTGTTTACCTGGTTAATTCCAGTCTCTGCGCACGCATTTACAAAAACCATGATAGATCGAACAGATTCCTCCGAAAATAGCGAACAATCCCCAGAATAAAGGCATTCCGAATATGTAGACTAATTTCATAGTTCCGCTCGTGCGAATACTTTCCGTGATTAGAGGGGCATAGTATAATCCAGCAGTAACCAGCATACATCCTGACACAATAGCGAGATGACCGAATACGATCAACCCGGTGCGATTCCGGCTGAAACTGAGAAAGATTAGCGCTCCTCCTATAATTACTTTCATGATTCCCCAGAAATATAATGCAACCACCAGGTGATAGATCCCGAATACCAACAATCCTATACCTAGGATAAGAGTAATAACAGATTTTATTTTCATTTTGATCCCCTTTTATTTTTTTTCCTGGTTCTTCCTTTACTGTAAGCGAACAGAAATATCGCGAAAAATAAGCACTGTAAAACTAGAAATACCGGTTTCGATAACAAGAGTAAATTTTTCAATGATTCCAGGATCAGCAAGTTCCATATTCTCTCAGTTAATTGTACTAATATCGAAATTAAATACCAGATGGATGCATAGATAGAGAATAATGTTATCAATCTCATTTCAGGTTTTAATTTCAATGTACTGAATCCTTTCCAGAAGAAAAACAAAAATGTTACAATTAGTAAATTAGAAAACTTTAAAAAAGGATACTTTATAAATATATCCGTATGCTGCCATAGAGACGGGATTTTGTTCAGTAATGAGATCAGAAAATATACAATTAATGATATTATGACCAGGAGTGTCTTTAGCTTAAGTTTTACGAATTTTTTCTCAATATAGATATGATAAAAAAATAAGATAAGCACCAGGGCATAGAAAAGATCAGCTAATATTACCAATTCCGACAGTAGAGATTGAGAATAGATAAGCCTTGCCAGCGGATGAAAATAGCGAAGAATACTCGTAATAAGAAACCAGGTCGTACCCAGTAAAGCTGGTAAAGCATAAGTTTGAAGTTTCAATAATCCTCCCTGACAATGGTAATAACTATAATTTTTCTTGAAATATTACATTTGCCATTTAGATAAAATATTATCTCACCAGTCAAATTATTAATCATACGGTGTCTATTTCAGTGATTCTCTTTTCCCCAGGAACTTGCTGATTAGACCATAAGATGCTAATCCAAGGGAAGTAGCCAGAATTCCCATATAAAGTTCGTCTACATTCTGCCAGAATCCCTTCAACTCGATATTTTTCCAGATGCTGACCGTGATCACACCCAGGATGCTGGCAAATACAAACTGGTAATCCTTGATCTTCTTCGGAAACATATATCCGTAAAGTACCGGAAGCAGCAGACAACTTGCCGAATAACTTCCCAGAGTTTTCCAGACTGCTTTTATGTTCCCTTGGAAAACCACCCCCATCAATACAGCTATGATCCCAACCAGGATGATACCGAGATGATGTATGTAAATTTTTCCTTTGAGTTTTTTCGGCATCAGATCGAAGGAA
>JAUVIJ010000207.1 GCA_030592835.1 Candidatus Cloacimonadota bacterium
TATCCACTTAAAAATGTTCCTGTATCATAAAACCACCTGACAGCTATTCGTCCTCTACCATATTCATCATTATCATAGATCATATAACTGAAAAGATAATTATTACCGGGTGTAACTGGAATCGATTGTTGGCGAAGATATACAGTCGATGTTGTTGTCCAGTGTATTCTTACAGAATGGGTTCCTTCATAAATAGTTGTACTTTCCTGTTCTCCAGTTAATGCAGCATTACTAGAATTCCAGTTATCCGGCGGACCATCTGGTCCATTTACCGTCCATTCTTCGAAGCCGGGATTATCCAGCAATTCCTGTGCAGAAAGATATAAACCTGATATTAAAAATATAACAACGAGAATTTTCTTCATTTTACCCCCGAATATTTTTTGGATTAATGTTAAAACCAAATAATGCAATAGAACTTTGCAAATAGCATCAATCTTTTATGTGTGAGTGATTTACAAAATTATTTCTGAATATCATTATGATATGCATAAAAATTTTCTAAGCCATCACCTTATAAAATATTACTACTCTTCAATAAATCTCTACTGCATTATCTGGGTTAAAGAAGTAACATATCTTATCCTGGTTACCAAGCCCCAGCTTGGTAACCCCCAAAACATAATATACGAGGAGAAATACAATGAAAAATTTCATGAAATTTATACCGATAATTTTATGTTCTTTGCTGATAGCGGCACATTTTGGTAGAGCAAATATGTTTGTTTTGCAAATTGCAAGTCTTATAATTCCACTTATTCTGATTTGGAAAAACAAGATATCTGCAGTAATTGTTCAAATATTTTTAATTGCAGGTGGATTAGAGTGGATTCGAACTTTGGTTTACTATGCTCGTATCAGAGCAGAAAACGGTGAACCCTGGTTACGTTTGGCAATTATTTTGGGAGTAGTGGCAGTTCTTACGTTTGCATCTACCTTAGTTTTCCGCACCAAATTTATGAAAAAAAGATACAGAATATAATATGCGGAAAAGAGATACTCCTAAGAATAATAAAACCTTTTAAAAAATTAGACAAGAATCTTTAAATCCCATTTTCTTGTATAAGCAGAAAGAGGATCAGGAATGAAATACAAATTCGACGATAAAAGTGAAAATATTATAGAAATTGATGATAATATTCTGATAGGAATTGTAGAGCCTGGAACGGTTTCTATCCCCGACGAATATGAGTTACTGACCCAAGCCTTGGAAAACCCTGTTTCTTCACCTGACCTTGAACAATTCCTTGCCGGAGCTCAAAAATTATTGATTATTATCAACGACGGTACCAGAACGACACCTACAGCCCGAATTTTACAACTGCTCAGAAAATATATATCAGGATTAGATCACAGGATCATCATTGCCTGCGGTTCTCATAATGCTCCGACAGATATTGAATTAAAAAGAATATTGGGTGGCCTCTATCCCTTTTACCGTGAAAAAGTGATGATCCATAATGCCAGAAATTCGGAAACAGTATATCTCGGTAAAACTTCGAGGGGAACAGAGATCAGATTCAATCGACTGGCAGTAGAAGCCGATAGGATCATCAACATTAATTCCCTTGAACCTCATTATTTTGCCGGTTATACGGGGGGAAGAAAAAGCTTTTTGCCGGGGATCGCAGCTTACCGGACGATCGAGCAAAATCATTACCTGGCACTCAAACCGGAATCAGGAATATTAAGGTTAAAAGGAAATCCGGTGCATGAAGATATGGAAGAAGCAGCATTGGTTTTCAGAGAAAAAGTGTTCAGCATTAATCTGGTTCAGAATATAAGGTCAAAACTCTTTCATGCAAGTGCTGGCGACCTCTGTGATTCCTTTTATCAGGCTATTCCTCAGGCGGAGAAACTCTTTCTCTCCCGATTACCGGAGAAAGCAGATATATTAATTGCCCGGGTTAATGAACCACTGGATAGAGATCTGTATCAGACTCAGAAAGGAATAGAAAATTGCAGAACCGCCTTAAAGAAGAACGGTATCATGATTATGATCTCATCGTGCCCCGAGGGAATAGGAAAAGATGAGTTCTATCAGTTATTGGTCTCCTCCGATTCCCCGGAAGAGGTCTTCTGCAAGATCGACCAGGGTTATGTGTTGGGATATCACAAAGCAGCAAAAATTGCCGATTTTCTCCGGGATAATCAACTCTGGATGGTTACTGAAATACCTGGCAGGATTCTGGTACCGATCCATATTCGCAAATTTGATTCTGTCTCAACAGCATTGAAAGAAGCGATCTCGATCAAAGGTAATTTAGCTGAAATTACTATATGTTCTGATGCCGCAGTGACTGTTCCAGTGATAGTAGAATAAATAAACCGGGTTCAGGTTTTTTCTTTACACAAACTGAGTTTTTTTGATTTTTTGTTTGCTCCAGTAAATAAATGAAGCGGATTCATTTTTTCGTGAGGTGATAATATGAAAGTAACCGAGAGATTTGAGCAACTTGAGAAAATGGAAAAGAAAATAAAAGAGATGGGTGGTGATCTCAGGATCACCAAACAGCACGATAAAGGCAAACTAACAGCCCGGGAACGGATAAATCTATTATTCGATAATGGCAGTTTCCGGGAAATAGATATGATGGTTAAGCACAGGTCCACGAATTTTAATCTCCCTGAACTAGAAATACAATCCGATGGTGTGATTACGGGCCATGGCTTGATAAATGGAAGACCGATATTCGCCTACTCACAGGATTTCACTTCACGGGGCGGTTCCCTGGGTGAAAAGCATGCCGGTAAAATCGTTAAAATAATGGATCTGGCTCTTAAAGCAGGAGTTCCTCTCGTGGGAATTAACGATTCCGGGGGAGCCAGGGTTGAAGAAGGAATAGATGCCCTGAAAGGATACGGAGATATCTTTTTTCGAAATTCCAGAGCTTCCGGTGTAATACCACAGATATCTGCTATCATGGGACCCTGTGCCGGAGGTGCTGTTTATTCTCCAGCAATGACAGATTTTATTTTTATGGTTAAAAAAACCAGTTACATGTTCATAACCAGTCCTTATGTTATAGAAACAGTTACCGGTGAAAAAACCACCTTTGAAGAACTCGGCGGTGCCATTGTAAATAATTCTAAAAGCGGTAACGCCCACTTCGCTTGTGAGAGTGATGAAGATGCTATAGATAAGATCAGGTTTTTACTCAGTTTCATCCCCAATAATAATATGGAGGAACCGCAAAGGATCATTTCCGGTGACGATCCCGGTCGACTGTGTCCTGAACTTGATTCTATCATGCCTGACGATCCCAAAGCCGGATATGATATGAAGGAAATTATTCAAAGCGTTGTCGACAATGGAGATTTTTTTGA
>JAUVIJ010000221.1 GCA_030592835.1 Candidatus Cloacimonadota bacterium
GGGACTTTTCTGCTTTTTTATAAAGATCTGATTCGCTCCAGCCTGCATTTCAGAGGCGATCTTCTCATCTTCTGCTCAGTTATTATGTTTATCATATATTCCTTTGCCTACAGACGGATAATGAAAAGGTATAAGGGAACCTTTATTATTTATAGAATCTTTCTTCTTGGTATTATTTTCCTGATTCCGATTATATTTCTGGAAATCCCTCTTTATAGGACAATAAGACCAGATTTTAAAAGTGCAATTTTTATCTTTTTTTTAGCGATATTCTGCTCATTCCTGGGATATTATCTCTGGAACCTCGTCATTAAAAAGTTAGGTGTAAAATTAACTACAAACTTTATTCTTCTGATCCCGATCATCAGTATCGTAACTGGAATTGTAGTACTTGGAGAAGAGTATAATTCAAACCTGATTTTTGCAACTGTATTAATCCTTTCCGGAGCATATTTGACATCCATGGCTAATAAAGAAAGCTATTTTTAGGAAAGGATTTGAACTTTAAGAAGAATGCATAATTTTTAATAGTTTTATATCAAATTCTCTTTTGAGGAGGTGTAAATGTTCGATCTGATCATCTATAATCAGGAAAGCAGTAATAGATGCCAATGTAAGAATCTTGATGACCTGCGTAATAATATCGATAATGAAAAGAATAACTGGATAAACATTAATGATCTTGATGACAAACTTCAAATTAATGAACTGTGTAATTATTTCGATCTTCATCCCTTATTACATCAAGACATTTATGATTTCGACCATAGACCCAAATCTGAAGATTATGAAGATTACATCTTTTACAGTATCAATATGTTAAAATCGATCAATACCGATAATCTAATCGAAAAAGAACATGTAAGTATGATCTTACATAAAAATCTGCTTATTTCTTTCCAGGAAATTGAGGGAGATTTGTTCAACTCTATTAGGGAACGGATTATTACTGGAAAAGGTCGAGTTCGCAACCTTGGTTGTGATTACCTTTTATACTTACTGATCGATGTTATTGTAGATGAATATTCGATGATTCTTGACGAAATTAGAGACCGAATTCAAAAGACTGAGGAAGTTATAATAGAAAATTCTATTAAAATTAAAGTAAGTGAGATTATCAGATTCAGAAAAACATTGAATTTCATCAGGAAATCAGTTTATCCACTGCGTGAATCGATCGAAAGACTTCTGAAAAATGATACTGATCTGATACAACGAGTTTCAAAATTGTATCTCAGTAATGTTCGATCCAATATTCTGCATATGATCTCGGAGATCGAGATCATGAGCGAAACAGCAAAAGGTTTAATGGCTCTGTACCAGGTGAAATTAAGTAATGGTATGAACAATGTCATGAAAATACTGACGATCATAGCTACCATTTTTATCCCCCTTACTTTTGTTGCAGGTATTTATGGTATGAATTTCAAATTTATGCCGGAACTGAGCTGGAAATGGGGTTATCCGATAGTTCTTGGAGTGATGTTTCTCATAGGTCTCATCATGATCTTATTGATGAAAAAGAGAAAGTGGTTCTAAAATACAGGTCTCTTGACAAATAAATCACATCTTAATTTGTTGTCACATTATAATTTAACGTAGAATAAATTTCAGGAGGAATCTATTAATGAATATCCCTTTAATCTGGTATATTGCTCCCTTAGGAGCTCTGACCGCACTTTTTTTTGCTTATGTTCTTTATAATAAGGTAAAGAAAAGTGATCCCGGTAACGAGACCATGCAGAAAATCGCAGGATACGTTCGGGAAGGCTCTTTTACTTATTTGAAACAACAGTACAAAGGTGTAGGATTATTTTTTCTCATTGCTTTTATTGTTTTCAATATTATGGCCTGGGTCTTAAAAGTTTTGCATCCACTGATACCATGGGCTTTTCTTACCGGAGGATTCTTTAGTGGATTAGCCGGCTGGATCGGCATGAATACTGCTACTCTTGCTTCCAACAGGACAGCACAGGGTGCTTCCATCAGTCTAAATAAAGGCTTAAAAGTTGCCTTTTATGGCGGTGGGGTCATGGGGCTTGTCGTTGTTGGTCTGGCTTTGCTGGACATCTCGATCTGGTTTTATGCTCTGAACTGGTATCGACAAACCCATCCGCTAATGAATCTTCATACAATAACAGTTATCATGCTGAGTTTCGGTATGGGAGCTTCTACTCAGGCTCTTTTTGCCAGACTTGGTGGTGGAATCTATACAAAAGCGGCTGATGTTGGTGCTGACCTTGTAGGTAAAGTTGAAGCCGGTATCCCTGAAGATGATCCCAGAAATCCTGCTACTATAGCCGACAATGTGGGTGATAATGTGGGGGATGTTGCTGGTATGGGAGCGGATCTGTATGAATCCTATGCCGGATCTATCCTGGCAACGGCTGCTCTGGGTATGGCAGCGGTAACCCAGATTTATGGTCATGGAACTCAGCTCCTTTCTGAGTGGGCTATAAAGTTCGTAACAGCACCGATGGTTCTAGCAGGAGTAGGCGCATTCCTGTCTATTCTTGGAATCTATATGGTATCTACCAAAGAAGATGCCGACACAAAAGATCTGATGTTCGCCTTGAATAAAGGAGTTTATGGCAGTTCTATTCTAATAGCAATTGTCGCGTTCTTCGTAACACGTTTTATGCTGCCACCCGAATACTCACTTGGAATATTTTTTTCAAGTTTGATAGGTCTTTTGTCCGGAATATTGATAGGCTTTTTCACGGAACGGTCCACATCCCACAGTTTTAAACCAACAAGGGGTATTGCTGAACAGGCTGCTTATGGACCTGCTACAGTTGTTATTGATGGGCTTGCAGTCGGCATGAAATCTACTGCTGCTCCAGTGATTATCATAGGAACCGCAATCCTGGCAGCTTTCAGTGTTAGCGGTGGATTCAGTATGCCCGAGATCGGTCTTTACGGTATTGGGTTTGGCGCTGTAGGTATGTTAGCAACTCTGGGTGTTACTCTGGCTATGGATGCTTTCGGACCTATAGCTGACAATGCCGGAGGAAATGCCGAGATGTCGAAACTTCCTAAAGAAGTCAGGGAAAGAACAGATGCCCTTGATTCGGTAGGTA
>JAUVIJ010000186.1 GCA_030592835.1 Candidatus Cloacimonadota bacterium
ATTTTTTCTGAGGGAGAAATGAAATTACCTATCGAAATTTTCAGGTAGATTTTTTGCTTTTTTCAAGATGGCTTTAAATTTACCAAATATTATTTTGCTTTCCAGTTTGAGTGGGATCTTGAATTCGTCATTGGTAAGCCAGATCAAAACCCGTCCGGTTTGTTTGAAGACACCTTCCGTTTGCATAATGGGTTCGATAACCAGGCATTCTTTTTTACCAAAAATTGATTTAATCGTCTCAATACGGTGACAGATGACTTTGGTTACAGTGTTTCTCCCGTCGACGGTGACATTAACTAAGAGGCTATCTCTGACCTGGAAATCCTGATCTCTAACCCAGAAGAAGGAACTGAGCATATCCTGTGTATTATCGGGAATATCCATACGGATTTCTTTAAATTCTTTTTTTTTGTTCGAATATTTCAGATAATAGGTCAGATTTAGATCGGGATAATAAAGGTGGATTCGGTGTTGGCGGTATTTCCCTTCTCTTAGTTTTTTCTCAAACTTGTATGGTAGGAATTTTTCTTTGTCTATGATAGAAGTGATCTTATCCCTGACCCTGAAAAAATTATCGAAAAAGGAATTTGTCCTGGTGGTGGTTCTTATCTGGTAACAGAGGATAGAATCTTTATAAGTTGTTTCCGTAAACTCCATTTTTGCTTCTGCAGCTTTGATAACTCCGTATTTTATGGTAAAAGTAAGACTTTCTCCCGGTTCTACTCCCTGAAGATGTATCAGGGAAAAACAAATCGATGCCATGAGAAGAATCAGTATTTTTCCTTTCAAAATTCCTCACCTCCACCTACTGATATATTCATGGAATCTTTTCCAAAACCAACATCAAATCTCAGGTTCAATCTTTCTTTTGGAAATAAACTGTAGCGCAAGCCAAATCCACCACTCAATTTTATTTCTCCTAGAGCATAACTTTTTAGATTTTCTGCAACCTGTCCTGCTTCAGCGAAAGCAACAAACCCGACATTATTCAGTAAAGATGTCCGGAAAGGAAAGGTACGATATTCTAAACGGGATGCAGTAATATTTGTATCACGGAAAAGATCAGTTATATAACCTCTGGAAAAATCATCCAGTTGAAATAATTGCGGGAAAGGATAATCCCCGAAGATTTTACCGCTAAAAAATTGAATTGCTAACCACTGACTTTTACTCAGGGTAAAATACTTTCTCATATTCAACGTCAGTTTTTCAAAGGAATAATCACTACCGAGAAATTTTCGATACAGAATTCCTTTTAAGGAAACATATTCTCCTTTTGTTGGAAAATTAGTGTTATCACGGGAATCCCATTCCAGGGCTGCACCAGTTCCTGAAATCAAGTGTTTTTCAGAACCCGGGATCATGCCGGTTGCAAGAACTCCATCTTCTTCGGATTTAAGGATCTGAAAATGTTCGAAATCATAGAGAGCTGAAATATTTACCTTACCGAAAATCTTCTTGAAATCTATACTGATGTTTACCATTTCGGGTGTATAACTTTCTTCATTTTCTTCTTTGGAATTATTGCCGATCCCGTAATATTCGCTAGGCCAGTTCATGTAGGAAATCAAGGCATTGAAGTAATAATCTCCTTGAAAAAGGTAGAATTCAGGTTCAAATCGGGAATAGAACTGTTTTTTCTGGCTGTATTTAGCATCCAGAATGAGTTTATTACGGGGAATAGGATAAGGATTGCTCCGTGGACGATAAAGATAATATATTTGCATACCACCGACAAAACCTGTTTCTGTGGCATATGAAAGTTGTGGATACCCCATGATTTCTGAATCTTTTTTATCATCCGTAGAAAGCAGAAGATTACAGAACAATATAAGGATAGTGAAGATCGATATTTTTGATAGTTGTATAACGTAACGGGTCATTAAATTAGAGTTTACCACCAGTAACAAAGAATTCTTCGCCGGTAATGTATGAGTTTTCCTTTGAAGCCAGGAATCGGCAAAGACCATAGATATCGTCGAAGGTCGCGTATCTGCGAAGAGGGATTTCTTTGAGAGTCTCTTGATAATATTGCTGCCGGAACTTTCGATAATTTTCCGAGAAATGGCTGTCATCGATTTTGATAGGACCCGGTGAAATTGTGTTAACCAGGATGTTATGTGTTGCTTCCTCAATTGCAATACTGCGACAAATATTAGCTATACCTGCTTTACTGGCAGCATAGGCCGAACCTTCAGCCAATCCGATCCGGGTTACGTTTGAACCGAATAGCACTACTTTTCCATATTTGTGTTCTCTGAATTTAGGTATGATCAGTTTTAGAATATTGAAACAACCCTTTATATTTACATCGATTACTTTATACCATTCCTGTCGATCAGCATCAGCCAGGGGACCAAATTCGGAACTCCTGATAGCTGCAGTATGTATTAATACAGTTGGGATCAGACCATTTGATTCAAACATTTCATCCAACTTTTCCTGAAGATGATCGTAATCACTTAGATCAGAGTAAACTGGAAAAATTCTTTTGTTTGAACTTTTCAGTAATTCTTTCAACCGGTCATCATTCTTTCTCAAAATAAGGATCAGGTTTTTATTTTCAGCAGCTAAATTTTTGGCAAAAAAGGAACCGATATTACCATTGGCTCCTGTGATTATGATCGCATTATTATCTTTCATTTCAGATTATCCAGAATATCATGGGCTACTTTAAATTTTGAGCCGCTGAAATTGATTTCCTCTTCCTTACTGATCATAGTAACGGTTGTATCAGTTTTTCCTGCTACGGAAAGATCGTTAGCAATAATATAATCCAGATTTTTCCTGGTGAGTTTAGTCTGTGCATTCTCAAGTATATTATTGAATTCTGCTGCGAATCCGACCAGGATCTGACCACCGGTTTTATTCCTGCCGATCTCGAAAAGAATATCTTTTGTACGGGTAAGATCGAGCTGGATATCTTCACCTTTTTTGATCTTATGTTCCGAGATAGTCGCAGGTTTATAATCGCTAATGGCAGCACACATGATAATGATATCAAATTCCTGATAATATTTCATTGTCTCTTCGTAAAAATCGGAAGCAGTGAGAGCAGGCTGGTGATCAAGATAATAAGGTGTTACAGCGGACGACATACTGGAGATCAATTTAACTGAGGCTCCCCGAAGAAAAGCGGCACGAGCTAGAGCAAGACCCATTTTTCCACTGGAGTTATTGCTGAGATATCTCATCGGATCTATCGCTTCCCGGGTTGCGCCGGCAGTAATAAGCAGTTTCTTAACTGCAAGATCCTTCTTTTTATGAAGATAAGTTTCAACCGCATAATAAATCTCATCGATACTGGGGAATCTTCCTTTACCGGAATATCCACAGGCTAGATTTCCGACTTCCGGCTCGAGAAACAGGTAATCCAGTTCTGATAGTTTTCTGATATTGTCCTGAACGATCCGGTTCTCATACATGTGGACATTCATCGCTGGAACAAATAAGACCGGAGTAGTTGTTGCCATAATGGTGGTGGAGAGAAGATCATCAGCAATACCGGAAGCTGTTTTTCCAATAATATTAGCTGTCGCTGGTGCAACTATCAGCAGATCTGCCCAGTCAGCGAGAGAGATGTGTTCGATCTCTGCTTCAGGATCGAATAACCTTGTTATTACCGGTTGATGAGTAATCGATCTGACTGTAAGCGGAGTCACAAATTCACAGGCATTAGCGGTCATGATAGTTTTAACGACTGCACCTGACGCTGTCAGCTTGCTTGCCAGACTTACTGCTTTATAAGCTGCAATGCCGCCGGTAATTCCCAGCAGAATATTTTTACCTTTCATCGCTCATATCTCCCTACGAGCAAATCATTTCCTGACACCCTTTCTTTTTGTAAAGAATTTTGTTTTTATTGACAGAAATTACAAGCCGGGTCATATTTTTAAAAAAAATATTCGGAGGGTTTAATGAAAATATTTATACTTGTGATCTTTGTTCTGCTTATTATTAACAATATCTGGTCTGAAA
>JAUVIJ010000014.1 GCA_030592835.1 Candidatus Cloacimonadota bacterium
GACAATATTCAGTTCTCAGGAACTTCCTTTTATCCTGATTATACACTTGACCTGCCACTGGAATTGAATACCCAGCAAGTCTATGATCTCAGGATCTGGTTTCATCCCCAGGATCCGGGAAATTATAATGAATCCCTGGAATTATATTCAAATGATCCTGATCATAATCCCTATATTATCGAATTATCGGGATATTCAGAAGATCTGGAATACCCGATAGGAACCGTTCTCTGGCATTATACTATCGATATCAGTTGGGACAATAGCCCCAAAGCCATCGCTGAAATCGAAGATATAAACGGAGATAGCGTCAAGGATGTGATCATCTGTTCCGAAGACAACAATATTCGCTGCTTCAACGGTAATTCATCGGGGATTGCCGATATTCTTTGGGAAACAGAGATCTATTCCGGTAATGTTTATTCCCAGAAAGGACTCTATATAATCGATGATATTAATGATGATGAAAAACAGGATGTGGTAGTAGGTACAACGGGAGGAGACAGATCCATCAGGGCAATATCAGGATTAGACGGGGAGTTAATCTGGCAACACGATACCAGCGAATATGGAGATGGCGGCTGGGTCTATCAGGTACATGCTATGCGGGATTTTAATGGTGATCATATTCCTGATATTCTAGCAGCTACTGGAGATGATTCTGCCGATACAGGTCCTAAAAGAGTCTATTGTCTCGATGCCATTACCGGTGATACGATCTGGAGTTATTTTGCCGGTGGTCCTGTATTTTCTGTGATCAGCCTGCAGGATGCCGACGGAGATGAAATGCCCGAAGTAGTCGCAGGTGCCTCCAATGAATACGAAACCCAGGGTAAAGTTATAGGGATAAATGGAAATGACGGAACAGAAATCTGGACATACAATACAATAGGAACTTCTGTCTGGGGATTGGTGGAAATGCATGATTTCAGTGGTGATGATATGCATGATATCGTAGCAGGTGATTTCTCCGGATCCTATTATGGTCTTGATATTCTCAATGGAAATCTTTTATGGTCAGGATCAATCGGCACCTATGTTCTGATCACCAGATTCCAGCAGATTTGTGACCTCAATAATAATGGTCACTGTGATATTATTGTTGAAAACAGCAGCGACTATGCTTTCACCCTCGACGGTCATACCGGAGATATTATCTGGAGTCATTATCTAGGTGATAATTCTCTTTCTGTTGCTAAAATTCTCGATGTCAATGCTGATAATATACCAGATGTTCTTATCGGCTCTTTGAATAATAATTGTTATTTTCTCAGTGGTCTGGACGGTATGGAGATACACTCTCATTATCTGGGTACACCTGTCGATGCTATCACTTCCATTGATGACATTACAGGTGATAATTCCATGGAAATGGTTGCAGGTGGAAGAAATGGTCTGGTTAGGTGTTTATCCGGTGGTACCGATGTCATAGTATCGGTGGAGGAAAATAATATAACAACAAACAATAGAGCTATCGAACTGCTGGAAAATTCGCCTAATCCTTTTAATCCTATTACAACTATCAGGTACAATCTTTTCAAAGATGGAACAACCGAACTAAAAATTTACAATCTGAAAGGACAGAAGATAAAGACTCTGCAACAAGGTTATCAGGAAGCCGGATCTTATGAGATCTACTGGGATAGCAAGGATAACTCCGGCACAGATATGCCCAGCGGGATTTATTTCTACCGGTTGCAATCAGGAAAAGATTCTCAGATCAGAAAAATGATCCTGATGAAGTAATATTTTCCGGAAAGAATTTCAGAGATGGACTTTCCACCTCTTTTTTATTGACATTGAAAATATAGATATTTTATAAGTTTCCATCATTCAAATTAAGGATATGTTATGGCTAAAATTTTGATAGTAGAAGACGAACCTGTAATTGCTTTTGATCTGAAAATGACACTTATCAAACTGAATTATGATGTTTGTGGAATCGCTTTTTTTGGTCAGGATGCCTTAAACAAGACAGCCGAATTCATTCCGGATCTGGTTATTATGGATATTAAATTGGACGATGATATGGATGGGATCGAAGCTGGTGGACACATTCAGAACAATTTCAATATCCCTGTAATTTTTATCACCGCCTATGCTGACAAGAAAACTCTTGAAAGAGTAAAAAAAATTAATCCCTATGGATATTTTCTTAAACCATACGACGAAAACGAACTCCATGTCAATATTATACTTGCTCTGAACAAAAACAAACCTCAGGAAATCCTGAATCAGGAAAAGATTGTCAGCCGTTCTTTCGAATTTCCGGAAAACCTTTATCAAGCCGGATTGTTTTTATTATCTTTTATCAATACTATTCTAGTATCCGTCCTGCCGGATGATAATATAAAGGTTCACCTGGAACAGGAAAAACTTAGGATCAGATTAATTATAGAAAGTCAGTTTTCTTCCAAAGCAAAGATCAATCAAATCATCGAAACTTACGGGATGATGCTTCAGTACAAATTCCCTCCTGAATCATTCTTTAAGGATAAATCTCTTATATACAACTTTCAACAGCTAATGGAAATCACTAAATTTCAAATAGAAAAATATATTCAAACCCATTCCGTAGAAGGATCTACCAGTTTGAAGAACATTGCCGAATCTATTAAAACCGATATCATCTGGTTAACTAATCATATAGCTGTTATTCTCAAATACTCAGATGAGAATATCAACAACATGAGAAAGATTGCAGAAGATACACTCAAAATCCTGGAGCTTAAGGATTCACGGATATTGTCATCTATCGATTATATCATAGCAAAGTTGAATAAGGGTCTGACAACAGATAATGAAAAAAATATCAAGGAAGCTTTTAGTCAGATACAAAAGGAAAACTTCGATATCTTCTATAAAATCAATAACTTTATCTATGGAATGATCATCAAAGGAACTTTAGGTGGACTCAACTCTACCCTGATTTACAGGTGGATGAGAGAAGTATAAGATAAATGATCAAGTGTTGAATTATATTAGTTGTGATTCGTGGATCGTAATTCGTGAAAAGTGACAAGAGGACAGAAAGCAAACCTGAATTTAGTAGTCAGTAAACAAGAAACAGATTCCATAGGTTTAGTTGGTTCATATTTGCAATTTGACCATGACAGATTCGACTCGACAGGAACGTCGAGTCGAAGTAAAAATAATAAAAGCTGCTTCAATTCGTAAACATTATATTCCTTACGATTCGATCCAAGTTAGAAGAAACTTTACGAAATCTCTTACGAAGAAATTCTTAAACCCGTAGAATGTGTATCCAACGGGGTGAAGATAGGTTTCGAAAAGTTATTTATTTAGGATTTTCCTTTTAAACCCAAAACCCGCTAAACTGCTAATCTCCAATCCCTTCTCCTAATTTTTTTCAACTTTTGAACTTTCAACTTATAAACTCAAACTTCTCGTTCTTATAATCTACTTTTAAAGGATGATTAAGTTTAACATCACCATTCAAAAGGGAAATTGCCAGTTTGTTCTCGATCTCCTTCTGAATGACTCTCTTTAAAGGTCTTGCTCCAAATAAGGGATCAAAACCCATATCAACCAATTTCTCGGTAGCTCTATCAGTATAGGTGATTTTAATCTTTTTTGACATTAATCTCCCGTTGAGATTCTCAAGTTCGATTTTCACTATCTCAATAAGATGCTCCCGTTGCAAACGATGAAAAATAATAATATCATCCAGACGATTAATAAATTCCGGTCGGAAATGTTGCTTCAAAGCCTTCATCAACCCCTTACGGATATCTTCCTCAGAATCATCATTCTTTTCGTAGATATACTGGGATGCAATATTACTCGTCATTATAATTACAGTATTCTTGAAATCTACAGTACGACCTTTCCCATCCGTAAGTCTGCCATCATCGAGTATCTGGAGCAATATATTAAACACATCCTGATGAGCTTTTTCTATTTCATCAAAGAGAATTACACTATAGGGTTTACGTCTGACGGATTCTGTTAGATATCCACCTTCCTCGTAACCGACATAGCCGGGAGGTGCCCCGACCAGACGAGCGACAGAATGTTTTTCCATGAATTCGCTCATATCAACCCTGATCATTGCTTTTTCCGTATCAAACAGAAACTCCGCCAGGGTCTTTGCCAGCTCCGTCTTCCCCACACCGGTTGGACCCATGAACAGAAAAGATCCTATGGGTTTATCAGAATCAGATAACCCACTCCGGGATCTGCGGATCGCATCAGAAAGAGCGGTAATCCCTTCTTTCTGGCCCACAACCCGCTTTGCAAGGATTTCTTCCATCTTCACCAGTTTCTGGATCTCATTCTGCATCATTTTCGCCACCGGAATACCTGTCCATTTAGCGACTACTTCAGCTATTATTTCCTCATCGATCTCTTCCTTGAGCATCTGTTGCTCTGTTGGGATTTCTCCCAGTTTCTTCTTGAGGGTTTGCAGTTCCTGTTGTTTCTGTTCTAAGACACCATATTTCAATTCGGAAACCCTGGCCAGATCCCCTTTTCTTTCCGCAATATCAGCCTGAGCTTTGATATTCTCTATTTCTTCAGATAATTGACTTATTCTTTTTAAAAGATTCTTTTCAAATTCCCAACGCACTCTCAGTTCAGATTGTTTCTCTTTAAGATCAGCTATTTCTTTCTTTACAATTTCCAATCTTTCTTTCCCCGAACTGCTTTTTTCCTTTTTAAGAGATAACTTTTCGATTTCAAGTTGACGAATTCTACGTACAATTTCATCCAGTTCCTGGGGCATTGAGTCTATCTCCATCCTCAAACTGGCACAGGCTTCATCAACAAGGTCAATTGCTTTATCCGGCAAAAAACGATCAGAGACATATCTCTCAGAAAGATAAGCGGCTGAAACTAAAGCATTATCTGTAATCTGAACCCCATGATGCACCTCATATTTTTCCTTTATTCCCCTCAGAATGGAGATGGTCTCATTAATATCAGGTTCAGTAATGAGGATAGGTTGAAATCTTCTTTCTAACGCCGCATCCTTTTCAATATATTTCCGGTATTCATCGAGAGTAGTAGCACCGATACAATGAAGCGTCCCCCTGGCAAGTGCGGGTTTCAGCATATTGGAGGCATCGATTGCACCTTCAGATGCTCCAGCTCCTACCACTGTATGCAGTTCATCAATGAAAATGATAATTTGCCCATCTGATTTTTCCACTTCTTTCAGCACAGCTTTCAATCTATCTTCAAATTCACCACGGAATTTTGCACCAGCTAAAAGAGCGCCCATATCTAACTCTACTATTTCCTTGTGCTTAAGATTTTCCGGAACATCAAGATCCACAACTCTCCGGGCTAAACCTTCTACAATCGCAGTCTTTCCTACTCCAGGTTCACCGATCAAGACCGGATTGTTCTTTCTGCGACGGGAAAGTGTTTGAATAATTCTCCTGATTTCATCATCCCTGCCGATCACTGGATCCAACTGACCCAGCCTGGCAAGTTTCGTTAGATTTCTGGCATATTTTTCTAGGACATTATATTTAGATTCGGGATTCTGATCGGTTACTTTCTGATTTCCTCGTATTTCCTTAGCTGCTAGAAGCAGTTTGTTTCTATCCAAACCTAACTTCAGTATTTTCTTTGATAGTTCACCCTTGTCTACGATAGCCAAGAAAAGATGTTCGACACTAACAAATTCGTCCTGAAGCCTTTTGGCCACAACCTCAGACTCATTAAGCACATCATTCAGTTTGCGGGATATACCGGTCTGATATACACCCGAAAGCCTTGGTAATTCTTTCAACTCAAATTGTATTGCTTCCTGCAACCCGTTAACATTTACCTCTATTTTCTTTAGAAGAGAATAGACAAGACTCTCTTCATCAGCGATCAGAGCCTGGAGTAAATGTAAGGGTATGATCTCCTGATGCCCATTATTCTCAGCAAGCTGTCTGGAACGTTCAAGAGATTCCTGAGCTTTTAAAGTCATTCTGTTTAAATTCATTTAACCTCCCTGAATATCAAAAATTATTGTAGGAAACAATTTCCTCAACAGATTTTAATTTTCTTGGATTTCTCTCAATATCCGGATATCCGATTGGTAGCAAAGCAACTACCCTATAATCTTCAGGAAGATTAATAAGATCTGCTATTCCTTCCTGATAGAAAGCTCCTATCCAGCAACTGCCAAGACCAAGAGCGACGGCTTGAAGCACAATATGTTCTCCAGCAATTGCTGCATCTACTGTATAGGCTTTCTCTCCACAGGTCATGTAAAATAATCCGTATTACCTGCACAAACAGCTATCGTGATCGGTGCTGAAGATACAAATTGCTGCCCTTTACAAATCTCTGTTAACCGGGTTCTCTTGGTTTCGTCACTGATGACAACAAAATGCCAGTCCTGCAGATTGCGGGCAGAAGGTGCCAATCTGGCTGCTTCAAGTATTATCTTCAGCTTGTCAGTTTCGATTTTTTTATCTTTAAATTTGCGAACACTATAACGGTCTTTAATTGCTTTTAATAACATTTTTCATTCCTTAAGAAAATTATAATACTTTTTTACATACTCTCTTATCATCAATTTCTTTCTCAGTTATTTTTTTTACGCTAATATCCATCCTGTACTCCTTAACTCTTTATATACAACAAAATATACACGGTAAACCTTAATTGTCAAACAATAAATTAGCGCTCCGCCAATTAGATTGCTAATTTTTTATTTGCATTTTTAATCCTCCTGATTATTATGTAATTGTGAAGATTAAATCGCTAGGAGGAGAAAGATGAAAATAGTACCATTTAATCGAAACAGAGAGTTTTATCCGATGAAATCTTTTTTTGATGATTTCTGGAACAGATCCAGCAATGATGAAAGGGAAGATAACCAGAGATTAATGCCTATTGATATCATTGATCATAGTAATAAATTCGAGATTCAGGCTAACCTTCCCGGTTTTAACAAGAAGAACATCAAGATGACACTAAACGACAATGAACTTATTATAGAAGCTATTAGAGATGAAAAAAATGAAGAAGTCGAAGGCAGTTATTGCAGATGCGAAAGATTCCAGGGAAATTACCGCAGGATGATCACTTTATCTGAGACAACTGACAAGGATAAGATCGAAGCCAGGTTTGAAAATGGTGTTCTGATTGTAAATATACCCAAGATTGAACCAAAACCTGCCAAAGAGATTAAGATCGGATAAGATTTTATGCAAGAGCTGTGATTAAAATCATGGCTCTTTTTTATTGTAACTTTTGATATAAAAATTATTTTAATATCATGATTGTCTTTTTTTATAATAAAGTTACATTAATATATAATTATTTGAGATTATTTCGTATAATTACCAGGAGGTGAAAATGAACAAATCCAGAATCTTCATTCTGCTTATACTTGTTGTGGGAATATCCTTAAACGCTCAGTTGCCATTGACCCAGGACAATAAAAGTCCCTTTGTAGATGTGGTGAAGAATATCAGGGAATCTGTTGTTAATATCAGAGTCGAATATGAAGAGTCATTGGGGTCCGGTAGTTTACCTTTCAACGAGGAATTTTTCCGTTTCTTTTTTCCCGATCTACCTCAATCACAACAACCTCAGACCAGGCAATCAGTAGCTCTTGGCAGTGGCTTTATATTTAAAAAAGAAACCAATGATATCTACATCATTACAAATCATCATGTTGTCGGGAATGGTAGCAAAGGTGAAATAATCGTAACCCTGGCTGATAAGGCAAAATATGAAGCCGAAATTGTCGGACTCGATGCTCAGACAGATCTGGCTGTAATCAGGATAGTGGTTGAACCGGATGAAGAAGTTACAGTTGTACCTCTGGGAGATTCGGATCAGATTGAAATAGGTGATTGGGCTATTGCTATTGGCAATCCCTTCGGGCAGTTGGGTTTGGAAAGGACAGTAACTGTAGGTGTGATTTCTGCTACAGGCAGGGCTAATCTTCAATTTGGAGCGAAT
Organism: Candidatus Cloacimonadota bacterium; assembly: GCA_030592835.1. Taxonomy (GTDB): domain Bacteria; phylum Cloacimonadota; class Cloacimonadia; order Cloacimonadales; family TCS61; genus JAUVIJ01. Next base: position 7,936 of record JAUVIJ010000014.1, read on the forward strand.
TCTCCTATATATCAGGATTATATTCAGACAGATGCGGCGATAAATCCCGGTAATAGCGGTGGCCCACTCATTAACATAAAAGGTGAGGTAATTGGTGTAAATGCTGCTATTACGAGTACAACCGGTGGCAACCTCGGTATTGGTTTTGCAATTCCCGTAAATTTAGCAAAGAAAGTGACAAAAGATCTGATCAACGAAGGTGTTGTTATCAGAGCATATATCGGTATCCTTCCTCAGGAAATTGACTACGAATTACAAAAAAGTTTAAAACTGAACCAGATTTCAGGAGTACTGGTAGCAAAAGTCGAAAAGGATACTCCTGCTGAAGAGGCTGGAATTAAAAAAGGGGATGTTATTCTCAGATTCAATGAGAAAAAAGTACCGAATGTGGCCAAGTTCCGAATTGAAGTTGCTAACGGCAAGATCGGAAAGAAGATCCCGGTTACATTGATCAGAAAAGGTAATGAGAAAACCTTATATGTAACTCTTGTCCAACGACCGGATGATCTGGTTCAGGTAGAATCAAAAACGTTATCAGAATCAACCAGTCAATTGGGGATCGAAGTTGAGGAAATCTATGGTGATTTTGCCAGTAACAACAATATTGATGAAGACTCGGGAATAATCATAAGTGATGTAGAGAATATTTCTCCCGGTGCAGATGCAGGGTTGAGACCTGGAGATATTATCCTGGAGATTAACCAGATAGAAATCCATAATCTTAAAGATTATCGTGAGATCATCGATAATAATGAAGAGGACATATTACTGTTTTATGTTAAGACAGCGAACGAAAGTTACAGATTTGTGACTGTAAAACTTGATTGATCATTTCAGGGGGTATTAGTGCCCCCATTATTTTTAGAAATCAGGTGATAAGGATATATAATAAGAAGGCTTACTGGTTTTATTTAGATCAGTATTCCAGGCAATATCAAATTTCAGAACAAAATACCCCAGATTGATTCTGGGACCGAAGCCAAAACCCATTTTCAGATCTTGGAGTCGATCATCCTTGTATAATACCGGATCCTGATCTTTTTCCCAGACAATTCCGGTATCGACAAAAGCACTTCCCCTGATATTGTACATATAAATAGGAAAAGGAAAAGCAAGTCGTAAATTGTCTACAAAAGGATATCTAATTTCCGCACTAACGAGAACTTTTCTGGTACCTACAAGGTTTTCATCCTCAAATCCACGTACTCCATTGATATAATCCATCCCGAATCTCTGATTCGAGTCACCAAAAATAGTTCCAGCCAGTAATCTGGTGGCAAAAGAATATCTTTTCGAAAAGAAAAAATAATTCCTGAAATCTCCATATATGATCGAATAATTATCCTCAGTCGAAAAATTCCTATTGAAAAGAAGAGCGCCACGCCACCCTGAAATGGGACCTACACCACTATAAATAGTATTATCATGAACAAGACTTATTTGAGGTGTATATGTGAATTCTTTATCTTTGGATTTCTCATCTATGTCATCGGGGAGATATTCCTCGATCCATTTTCCATTAACGGAATCCCACCAATCTCTTCTAGTCTCTGTCTTGAAAACAACATTTTCGAGATCGACCCTCAAGAATTTGTTAAAAGGATATCTGAGAATTGTATAAATGCCATATTCCCGTTCCCGTTCCCGCATGTAATAATCTTCATTTGGATTCGCATAACCTATTATACGATAGACGATTTCATCATTTAGATAAAATCCGCCAAAACCATAATCAATTTTATGAGCCAGGTAAAGATAGGTAAAAATAAAATTGGAATTATCAAGCTCTCCCGAAATCCCAATATTTAATCCGATGCCATGATTTCCCATTAGATCGCTCAAACCCAGAAGCAATTGGGCATAAGTACCCCCGGAAGGAGAATATGCCATACCTCCCCAGAGTCTGTCTAGAGTAAATTTTATTCGGTAAGGTTTTATTTCCGGTTCGTTAATCTGTACTGGTTTTTCATCCTCAAACCCGAATTTTTTCTGATGAAGACTATCAGGATATTCTATCTCAGCTTGATAAGGGAGAGATTTTTCTTTTTCCAGTTCTACCTCAGACTTGTCTTTTTCTTTCCTGCCATAATATTTGTAGTTGAAGATCTCAAACCGATTGTAAAAATTCTCCTTGGAAGTAACCACACATGGTGATCCATAAAAATAGTAACTTAGATCTGTCAGGGGATTGTCTTTAATGAATATATCCCAGCCATTATTGTAAAAACAAGAAAAAATCAGGCGCTGATCATCTTTGCTCAAATCTCCCATGAACACACTTCCGAGAGAGGAGGTCACAAAAGCTCGTTCGCCACTGATTAGATTTATAATATCAAAATTCAGTGTGAATTCACGTTCATTGATGAATAATAGCTGATTCCCGTCACTAGTCCAAATCGGGGATGTATTATTAACTGAATCATTGGTAACCTGATATAACAATTTTTCTTCGAGATCATAATAGAAAATATCATTAGTGATACTGTCAAAAATATGTTTATTCTCCTTCTCTGAGAGCAGATCACGCTCGGAAACATAAGCTATTTTGCTGCCATCTGGGGACCAGCGGGGCTGTGAATCATTATAATTATCATTTGTAATAACTTCCAGCTCATCTGTTTCCAGATCATAGATATAGATATCATTCTTTAAGTCTTTCTGCCCCGAAAAAACAAGATGGGAACCGTCATGGGAAATATCGATTTCAAAAATTGCGTCAAATTCCCTGAAATCAATTTTCTCCAGAATTTTTCCGGTCAGATAATCCATTACATATAATTTGTCACCGGTTGCTGTTTTGGAGATAAATGCAAACTTGACACCGTCAGGAAACCAGCTTATATTGTTTTTCTGGAAATGAAATTCCTGGAACTTCCCGCTGGATTCTCCACTTACGATCTTCCTTCTTTTTATAACATCATGAGTTGTGGCAAACCAGATATCAGATTTTATATTTTTATTTGAGAAATAGAGATAATTAAGCCCATCCGGAGAAAATCTGGGCGCATAATTCAGATAGGATCCATCCCTGATATGATCAGTTTTTCTTTCATACACCTCGTAGGGAACATCAAAATCGACTATTAAGCGATAATACTTGCGTTTTAGATAATTATGCCAGCGTAACTGTAATTCCCGGAAATTGAGAGTAAAAATCTTATTTACCGAGGCATCAAGATTTGATGACATCCGCAAAGCATAGAACAAGTCTATAACAGAATCCCTTCCATACTTCTCGCTCAGATAAGCGAGAAAAGATTCACCCATTCTGTAAGCATAGAATCCACCGATCTCATTTAAATCAGGGAAACCATCATTCATTAACATATCGATTATGAAAATATTATTATAAACGCTTTCCCCTCCCACAGATTCAAATTCGGGTAATCCTTCCGAAAACCAGAAGGGAAGACCGGCAAGATTTAGAAAACGGTTGCGGGAACGGTTCAATTCATTAATATAAGCATGGGTAAGTTCATGGACGAAGGTTTCTTCCATGCTTTTGTAACTACCGTCAAAGGGCACTGCCACTCGATTCTTACTGGTTTCTGTAAATCCTCCTACGGATTCATTAAGTAAAGGAAAGATCACATTCGTTGTTTCAAAATCTTGATGTGATTTGTAAAAAATGATCGGGATCCGGTTCATGATCGGAGTTTTGAAATCTTCCTTCAAGTAAAAATAAGCTTCCTCGGCAATCAAAGCAACGATTTTACCGAATTCATCATCCCCCTGGTTGAAGTAGATATCGAAATGAATGGTTTCGATCTTTGACCATTTCAAATGTTCTTTCTGGATCTTATTCTTTCCGTAATTGAAACTATTGAGAATCAAAAAGGATGACAATAATATCAGAGTCAGGATTATTCTTTTCATTATACAACCTCTTATCTTTAACCCAGATCCTTTTAGAATATTTTAACCTTGAAATAACGTTTGGGATTTTCTTTGATATCCATTAACAAAGAATCTGCACTCTCAGTTACCCTGATCAGATTATCGTAAAGTAAGGGATCCGTTGTTAATTTTCCCAGAGTTCCCTGTCCTGAAGATATCTGATCCGATATCTGATGTAAATCATCTGAGATCATATCTATTTTGATCAGAGTGCTATCAAAATGACTGACAGTATTTTCTGTTAGAGCTATTGTATTATCAATACTCTCCAGGTTTTCCCTGATAAGTTCGTTCAGGTTTGTAGTTAATTGAGTAACATTCTCTATCAGAAGATCTATTTTCTCACTGTTTTTATCAAAGCTCCTGTTCAACTTTCCCACGAGAGAACCTGCAGTATCAGATAATGTTGTAATATTCGATAAAAAGCTGTTATTGGAGCTCCCTGAACTTATTAATGTTTTCAGATCCCGGGTAACTTCTGAAAATTCTGACAATAAGGATGACATGCTGTATTTAAACTTACCTTGATGAATCAGATTCAGATCAAGACGATTTTTCCTGATTCCCGGATGAACTTCAACCTGAACATCACCCATTATATTCGACTCAACTATATGAAAACTGGCATCTTCATTCAAGCTAACATCTCTAGATAAAAGTAATTCAATTAGAACCTGATTTTCGTGAAAATAAATATTTTTAACCCTTCCCCTTTTCACACCGAGAACTGAAACCGTGTTTCCTATTTCCACATTTCCTGCATTGATAAATAATACTTTCACTGTTTGGAAATTACCCCTGGAAATCAATTCAGACAACCAACCATAACAGAATATCAGAATCAACAGAGCAACAATTACAAATAATCCCACACTGAATTCTATCTTTTTCTTATCCTGGTAAAATTTCATATTTAACCTTTGTTAATTCCTCTAAATTTGACAATCTCTTTTCTCTCTTCCTGCATAAAGTTTTTGTAGGGACCATCGAATATTATATGTTTATCAGCAATCATAATTACCCGGGCAGAGATCTGTCTTAAGCACTCAAGATCGTGAGTTATAATGATCGAGGTCAGATTATACTTTTCCTGGAGTTTGATAATCAGTTTAACAATTTCACCGGTAATAACCGGATCCAAACCTGTAGTTGGTTCGTCAAAGATGATGTAATCCGGTTTCAGAACAACGGCTCTAGCCAGAGCTACTCTTTTTTTCATTCCACCGCTTAACTCCGAAGGCATGTTATCATATACTCCCTGCAGTCCAACCAGATCCAGCATTTCCGAAACAATCGCGAAAACATCCTCCTCAGATTTTCCACTATGTTCAAACAGAGGCAGGGCAATATTTTGATATACTGTCAGGGAATCCAGTAAAGCACTTCCTTGAAAAAGCATAGCCATTTTTCTGCGGATTTTGCTGAGCTGTTTACGATTAACTTGATGAATATCATAACCGTTGATAAGAACCTGACCCTGATCCGGATTGATCAAGCCTTCTATTGTTTTCATCAGAACACTTTTTCCACACCCACTTTTGCCGATAATAATGGTGTTTTCTCCCGGAGTGATAGAGAAATTTATTTTTTCAAGAATTATTTTCCCGGAAAAACTGACAGAAAGATTCTTAATTTCAATCATTAAGTTTAACTATTAATCCATCATTATAAATTTGTTGAGCTGAGCCTTCGATTAATTTTTTGACCAAATTTTCTCTCTTATCTCTGAAATAGATCCGTACATAATGATTTGACAATGCTGTCCAATAATCATTCGTTTTCTTTTCAACCACACCTTTTAATCCCTGTCGATTTTTTAGAAGGTAATCCAAATAGGCAATTTTTTTCTGATCATTGAGTTGCTGCAACAGATCAATTCTTTGCCGGATAATGCTTCCGTTAATAGTATTTGTCATCTTCGCGGCCGATGTACCGGGTCGTTTGGAAAAGGGAAATATGTGCAGATAGGAAAATGGTATACTTTCCAGGAAATCGAAAGTTTCCTGAAAACACGATTCTTCTTCTCCGGGAAACCCGACTATTACATCAAAGCCAAAAGCAGCATCTGGTAATACATTTTTGATTGCCTGCACGGTGTTTCTGAAATATTCTGGATCGTATCGTCTTTTCATTTTCTTCAAGATTTCAGCAGATCCACTCTGCAAAGGTATATGAAAATGAGGAGCCAATTTTTTGCTGGTTTTAAACCAGGAAAGTAGTTCATCTGTGATCAGGTCAGGTTCGAGGGAACTCAATCTGATCAGAGAAACTTTATCTATTTTTTCAATCTTTTGTAGAAGTTGTACCAATCCAAATTCTTTCCCGAGATCATGACCATAAAGACCGAGGTTTACACCACCTATAACGAATTCACTGTATTCCTGTTCAGCCAGCAGGTCTATTTGTCTGATAACATCATCACGACTACGACTGCGTGAACTTCCCCTCCCATAAGGAACTGCACAGTAGGAACAGAAATAATCACATCCATCCTGGACCTTGACATAAGCCCGACTACGCTCCAGCATGATCGAGGTTGCATGTTCAGCAAAATTATGATAGCTGAATATATCCCTGAATTCAGGATTAACATCTTTCAGAATATCTATCACTCTGTTTTTGCTGTTATTATCAATAATATAATCAACTTCCCCAAGATTCAGGATCTGTTCACGATGACGCTGACTATAGCATCCGGTAACAACTACTTTAATATTCCGATTCTTTCTTTTTTTGTTAAGAGCTTTACGAATGGAATTACGGCTTTTATAATCGGTCCGGTTGGTAACTGTACAAGTGTTAATCAGGTATATGTCGGCATATTCATCAAAATTTACTATTTCAAAACCGTGCTGGCGAAAATCATTTAGAATACAGTTTGTTTCGTATTGATTTACTTTACATCCATAAGTTGCAGCTGCTACTTTTAAAGGCATAAAACTAAATTTTGGATTACAATTTTTCCTGATCCAGTTTTATCCCCAATTCATGCAGTTGTTCTTTTGCAACTTCTGCCGGTGATTCGCTCATCAGATCAGCCGCCTGGAGAGTTTTAGGGAAAGCGATAACATCACGGATTGAATCTGTTTGAGCCATAAGCATAACAATTCTGTCTATACCCGGAGCAATACCTCCGTGGGGAGGAGTTCCATAGCGCAAAGCGTTCAGGAAAAAACCGAAACGGGAATTCATTTCTTCCTCACTGAAACCGAGGACATCAAAAATCTTCTTCTGGATATCTAAACGGTGACATCTGATACTGCCTGAAGACAGTTCAACTCCATTGCAGACCAGATCGTATAATTGTCCTTCAATTTTTCCATATTCACCTGATTCGAAGTAAGGCAGATGCTCTTTTTTCGGCAGAGTGAACATATGATGAGCCATTTCCCACTTTTTCCCTTCATCATTATATTCAAACAGAGGAAAATCAATTATCCAGACGAAACTGAATTCATCTGGATTGTATAGTTCCAATACCCGTCCAAAATGATTCCTGATCTCGCCCAGTATTTTAAATACCATTTTATTTCTGTCTGCTGCAAAGAGAATAAGATCACCATCATTTGCTCCACTTTTTCTGATTATTTCCTGTTGTTCTTTTTCATCGAGAAACTTGGAAATCCCTCCGCTGAGAGCACCGGATTCGACTTTGCAGAAAGCCAATCCTTTCCCTCCAAGATGCCTGGCGATCTCTACCAGTTCATCGATCTTTTTACGGGAATAATCAGCACAGCCGGGAGCAACCACACACCGTATCGATCCACCGGATTCGATAGCAGAACTGAAAACTCTGAAATCTGAATTCCGGACAATTTCAGTTAGATCAACAAGTTCCATACCAAAACGCAGGTCAGGTTTATCAACGCCAAATCTTTCCATTGCTTCCTTGTATTTTAATCTGGGGAACGGAATTGGCAGGTTTTGATCCTTTGTTTTTCGAAAAATATATTCAAACATTTCTTCTATAATAATGAAAATATCTTCCGGGGTAACAAAACTCATTTCAAGATCAAGCTGGGTAAATTCAGGTTGCCTGTCGGCACGAAGATCTTCATCTCTGAAACAACGAGCTATCTGGAAATATC